>JBBDXD010000022.1:0-68003 GCA_040902535.1 Dehalococcoidia bacterium
TTATCCCGGAGGACGCTCATTTAGACTGGATCAGTTTTCGGGGGGCAGGTCAGTCCCTCCCGAGCATTGTGCACGACTCAACCTGCTCTATAACGTCACTGTTCTGCCATACCACAACGACAGTGGATCACACAGAGAGCTCGTGAGGATATTCGAGGCTCTCTCCAGCTTCATTACCGATCGGCCGGCACCTCGGCAGAGTCCGGAGCTAGATCGCAGGCGGGCACAAAGCTTATACCTGTGGTCGAGGTTCGGGCTCGCGCCAGACGCCGGACCGGCGTACGTCGACTCCATGAAGTCCCTCGTCCTCAATGTGCTACGCGATAGCCCGATGGACTCGGACGGCGTTGAGGGGCAAGTTAGCGAGATTGTGGGCCTTGTGGGCTCGCTCCTGAAGGGTGCGGTGGGCGCGTGCTTGAGGGGCCTATCAAACGACGGCTTGGTGACACGCGACGACGGGCTATACCAGGTGACACCGGCCGCCGCGAGCCTGATCGATAACGCTGCAGCGCAGCACCGACGCCTGTTTGATTTGTTTCGTGATCAAACCCGGCTCGATCTGGAACGAGAGTGGGCTGACGTCGACGAAGCGTCACGAGAAAGGGCAGTCGATACGGCACACGAAGCGCTAATCAGCGTCTTTGACGAGCGCGGGGTCGAGATCGTCAATGCGGTGTTCGGAGTAGCACCGGTGGCGCGGCGCGGTTCGGCTAGTCTCTTCTCGACGCTCGCGGCTGCAGGCTCGACGTTGGGCTCAGATGAGCTACGATATCGATTTGTTGCGTATATGGCACGCCTGTTGACTGACCCTGCACCTTCACAGCGATCGTACGTCGAACATCTCGCCATCTCGTTCTTCAGCATCCATGCGCTCGCCATGGACCCGGAGGGTCACCGGTTTCAGTCCGAGTACCTGAGCGGGAGGACGTTACTGGTGGACTCAAACGTGTTGATCCCTGCCGTGCCCGCATCGGGGACCTTTTCGCCTCAGATGCGCTCGCTGCTAGCGAGCGCCAAGACGCACGGGGTGCCTCTGATCACGATCCAGGGGTTCGTCGATGAGGTCTTCCGTCACGCCATGTGGGCCCATGACTTGGTCGAAGCGTATGGAGATGATTCGGTCGAAGTCTTGCAAGCGGCGCGAGGTGAGGGGTTCCGGCGTAACACATTCTTGGATGGGTTTGTGCTTCACGCTGTCGGCAATCCCAGGCCAAAATTCCGCGCCTACCTCCGGCATTGTCTCGACGGTAACGACTTTACTCGAGAGAACTTGGCGCAATACATACAGGACGTCCTCGGAGTCGCAACGTTCTCGTTTGAGACGATTACAAAATCGCACCACCAAGCCTTCGTTGACCGAGACGAAACCGAGGAGTTCATACGTGAGTCCGCGGCCGAGCGCCTGATTGAGAAGAGCGACGTCCGAATCAAGGCCGAGGCTGAGGCGTACGCCACCGTCGCCAATTGGGACGCGCTCAAGGATGAGAAAGAGGAAGATCCGACTCGGGCGTGGGACATCGCGGTGTTGTCTCAAGGCGGATTCCTGAACCGCGTAGCTCGGTTCGGTCCTCGACCGATCGACCGTTACGTCGTCGTTGCCCCCGACGCGCTCTATGGCTTCCTACTCCGCAGTGGAACGCGACCAAGCTCTCGATCTTCCTTTCGCGAGCTCATCGTGTCACCGTTATTCGACTCAAGCGCACACTTCGTTGACAAGCAAAAGTATCGAGAGTTCTTTGCTCGACTAATTTATGACGCAGACCGAGAGTTCCGAGAGCACCTGAACGAGTTCCAGACAAAGATCGACTCGGAGCTTAAACCCGAATTCTTCGATGAGATCGAGCCGTTGGACAGGCCATACTTCCTGTCGAGTCTGACTGCGCAATCCCAACGAAGAGATCTAGTGGGTACGAATCAGCAACTGGCGGTCGAGCTCGGCGAAGCCCAGCGGACTATCAAGAAACAGGACAAACTGATCCGTAATATCGAGTCCGCCGTGGCGCGAAAACACCGCAAGAAGGCAGCGCGCGAAGCGCTAGCTACCAGGTCCGGAGGCGCCGGCGCCGGCGGTCACGAGAACAAAAGGAAAAAAGGAAGCAAACGTAAGCGGTGAGCCGCACCCCGCGTTCGGGCGGCTGTTCTGCGTCAGTTCGGCGTAGCCGACACGCCTGGAACCGTGTACCACCGGGGATTCAGCCAATCCCCCGGTTATACGCTCGGATTGAAGAGCTCTTTTATCGGCGATACCGCGCAGGAACTGTAACTGACCATCAGCCGGCGGTTCGAACAACGCTGGCGTGAGCGTTCGCTCCGCTGCCTACGCTAGGCATGAATATCGACACGATGTGGCGATAGTACTCACGACATGTGCAGCTTCCGTCGAAGCGCCTCGAATTGGTCTTGGACATGGCCGTACATCCACGCTGCTTCGCGCAACAATTGATCGCGGCTTGGCATGTAGATGGCGTCGTCCCACTCCATCATGCGTTCGAGTAGGTCACGATGCGCGTACTCCTCCTTCCCTTGGATGAGCGTTTGCGCACGTTCGAGGTATCCAGCCAACGTGTCGTTCTCCGCGTCCGCGAACGTTTCGATCGGCGATAGAGGTCGCGGATCGACCACCAACTGTTGATAGAGAGGCTTGTACAGGCCATTGAAGGCCGCAAGGTTCGCCTGGCGAACAAGTTGCCGTTCTTCAGCAGCCTGCCCTACTGCGCGTTTCCAAACCCATCTCACTGGCGCGAACAGGAATGAGGCGATGGTCGCAACCAGACTGGCCAGCGTTTCCAACCTAACCGGCCTCTGCGTTCGAACTAGGCAGCACCTGGACGGCGAGATCTGTACGTATGAGTTCGAACTGCTCCAGCGCTGCACCCAGATCCTCGATGATCTCTGCCGCGATCACGTCGGGCTCCGGCAGATTCGACGCGTCCTCCAGGCTCTCGTCCTTCACCCAGAAGATGTCGAGGTTCGCCTTGTCGCGCTGCGCGATCTCGTCGTAGCTAAACGCCCGCCAGCGGCCTTCCGGCGTTTCCTCCGACCACGTCGGCGTGCGCTCGTGACGATTCTCGGCGTGATAGCACGCGACGAACTCGTCGAGATGCGCCCGCGTGAGCGGGTTCGTCTTCAGCGTCATGTGCACGTTCGTCCGGAAGTCGTAGATCCACAGCGTGCTCGTCGACGGCGTCGCGCTCGCCGCTCTTCGATCGAAGAACAGCACGTTCGCCTTCACGCCCTGCGAGTAGAAGATGCCCGTCGGGAGCCGCAGCAACGTATGTACGTCGCACTCGTGAAGCAGCTTCCGGCGGACCGTCTCGCCGGCCCCGCCCTCGAACAGCACGTTGTCGGGCACGACGACCGCCGCCCGGCCGTTGATCTTCAGCAGCGTCTTCACGTGCTGCACGAAGTTCAACTGCTTGTTGCTCGTCGTCACCCAGAAGTCTTCGCGGACGACGGTCAGGTCTTCGCGCTCCTGCTCGCCCTCCGCGTTGACGATCAGCACGCTCGACTTCCGTCCGAACGGCGGATTGGTCAGCACCACTTCAAAGTGGTCGGAGGGCCCTGTCGCGAGCGCGTCCGCCTTCTCCACCGGCGGCTCGCCCTCTGCCGTCGTCGGGCCGATGCCGTGCAGGTAGAGGTTCATCGCGCACAACCGCACGACGCTGTCGACGATGTCGCCACCGCGCAGGGCGTCGAACTTTAGGTGCCGCCGCTGGTCGGGGTCGAGCTGCGGATGCTTCTCGACGATGTAATCGTGCGCGTTGAGCAGGAACCCGCCCGTCCCGCACGCGGGGTCCGAGATCGTCTCGCCGGGCGCCGGCCGCACGCACTCGACGATCGCCTGGATCAGCGGCCGCGGCGTGAAGTACTGGCCCGCGCCGCTCTTCACGTCCTCCGCATTCTTCGCCAGCAGCCCCTCGTACGCGTCGCCTTTGACGTCCGCTTCCAGCGTCGTCCACGTCTCGCGGTCGATCAGGTCGGCGATCAGCCGCCGCAGCTTCGCCGGGTCCTGGATCTTGTTCTGCGCCTTGCGGAAGATGATCCCGAGCATGCCCGGCTCTTTCGCCAGCTCCTCCAGCAGGTGCCGGTAGTGCGTCTCCAGGTCGTCGCCGTCCCGCCCCGTCAGGCTCGGCCAGTCGAACCCCTCTGGGATGCTCGACGCCCGGTTGTAGGGCGCCAGCGTCTGCTCGTGCGCCATCTTTAGGAACAGCAGGTACGTCAACTGCTCGATGTAATCCAGGTACGAGAGTCCGTCGTCGCGCAACACGTTGCAGTAGTTCCAGAGCTTCTGGACGATCTGCTGCGCGTGATTGTTGCCGTTTCCGTTATTCACGCCCGCGCCTTTCGTCGAATTAGCTTCTTCGATCGAGCGCCGTTCGACGCCCGCGCCGCGCGCTCGGCGCGGATGCGTTCGAGCAGCATCGATGCGGGTGCGTCGTTCGGGTCTTGCGGCACCAGCTCGCCAGCGAAGGCACGCTTGAGGATCGACTGTCGCAGGGCGGCTCCGCGCCTGAGCGCGTCACTGGCAACGGCGTCGAGCTTGTCGGCGAGCGAAAGGCGCCGTTCAACTTCACCGACGATACGGTGCTGTTCGGCGAGCGGTGGGACGGGAACAGGTAGAACCTTCAATGTCTCGATGTTCAGACCGCGGTAAGTGATGCCCTTCGTGTTCGCAACTATCCATCGCTGGAGATGAGGCGACGCGATGAACGTTGCCAGAGTCTGCGCTATCGACGCATTGCGCGCTGGAAGGACCGCTACCTCGCGGGACACGTTGAATCCAGCGACCGATCCAGGTGCGACGACCACCCCACCGAGCGTCCCGCGGACCGTGATGAGAACCTCGCCACCTCGAAGAAAAGTCCTCCGATAGTTCGCCGCTATCGCCGGATCTATCGTCTTGACACGTTCTAGGTTCAGCCTAAGACTCCGAACGTCGCTCGACCGCAGGGTCGCGACTCCGCCTGGGATTCCGTCTCCTAGTTTGATCACGCCGTACGTTATTGACCGCGAACCGTCGCATAGTTCTAGAGGCGTTGACCAAGTCCATCCGATAGGCAGTTCATAAGGGTGTCTCAGTGCTGTGTTAACCGGCTGGCTTGCGTTCGATCGTGCGCCCAATCGAGCGAGCAAACGATCCGCGTCCTCATACTCCCGCTCCTCAGCTCGCGCCAACTCAGCCTCTGTCGGCACCAGCCGTCCCTCGCACGCCGCGGCCAGCGTAGCCGCGCGATAGCGCTTGATGTTCGCCCGCACGCGTTCGAGCGCGGCCATCGCCGCATCCAGCCGCGTGAACTGCTTCTCGATCTCCGCGACGATACGATGCTGTTCTTGGAGCGGTGGCAGCGGCAATGGAATCTCGTGGGCGCTCTTCCCCGAGATCTCTGCAAACGTCGTCCCGCTTGCCAACTCGAGTGCCAGTTCCTTGCCGCGTTGTAGGTAGTAGTAGACGTAGTCGGGGAAGAGTGCTGGGTCTAGAACGAAACTCTTGAAGCCTTGGTTGGTGGAGAGGGCATTCGCGGCGATCGCGACATACCCGATCGGGGCGCGCGAGCTGAACAAGACAGTTCCTGCCGGCATCATCCGCGCGCCAGAACTCATCAAACCGCGCTCGGTGATGGAACGTTTTCCGGTCGAGATGAACTTGTCCCGGTAGCCTGAGAGATCTGCTGGCGTAATCCATGGAACCGTGCCGTTCTCGAAGTTGGCGGAATCGGCCGTCGATGGCGTGCTTCCGCCAATCACCACGGATACCTGGCCCATCCTTGTCCACGACCAGCTTTCGGGAATCTCCCAAGGCTCGTTGCTCAAGCGACCAACACCTCATTCAGCTCATCGAGGAGCTTTGGCAACTCTTCTCCGAAGAGCTCGTACGCCTTGCCGAGTCCGCCTTCCTGCACGAACGGCGAATACTCGAAGTCGTCGGCGGCGATCATTAGACCGCCGGCAACGTGGTCGCGGATGCGCTCAAGCCAGGCGCGCTGTTCCAGCGTGAACGCGTGCCCCGCCACCTCCTGCATCGCTAGCCATCGCTCGAAGCGCGCCTCGACGTCCTCCGCGAACGGCAACAACTCGCCGTCCTGCTGCAGTGCGAACCGCACCAGCGACACGATGTCCGTCAGCATCCGCCCGCCCGCCCCGCGCACCTTCGATTGGTCCAGGATCTCGTACGCCCGCCAGAGCTGCTCCGGCACCCAGTTTCGTGGAGGCGCGCTCAGCGTATCGGCCAGTGCCTTGATGTCCGCGAAGCGCAGCCGCTCCTTGTACGGCCTGCTGTAGAGCACCTGCAGCGCCGTGATCTCGTCCTTATTCTCGCGGATGAACGCCTCGAACGATGTGACGATCGTCCGCGCCCGCTCCCTCGCTTCGTCAGAGAACTCTGCGAACAGCACGAAGTCCTTGCTCACCGTGTCGATTGTCTGTTCGTACCGCTGCTTCATCGCGACGATCTCGTTGCGGAGGCCCGGGTTCGTTGCCAGCGGCGCCGCTGCTGCTCCTAGGAGTCGCCGCGCCGCAGCCTCGATCTGTTCCGGCGATGGCTCAGCATCCTGTGCGAGGCCCGCCTCTGCCCGCGCAACCTCACGCTGCAGATCAGGGTCCAGCGCTTCGACGATCCCCGCCGCGATGTCGCCGGGCTTCTTGCCGTCTGCGAGGTCGGTCAGCTTCTTCCGGTCTTCCGCGCTGATCTGCCGGTCCAGCCGCGCCAGCCGCCCCGCCAGCGTCGACAGTACGTCCGGGTCAGTGCTCCCGAACGATACGGCCTGGATCAGTTTCTGCAACGGCACCGCCGGCTTGCGGTCGAGTGGCCTCGTGTCCGTCAGGTTGCTCTCGCACAGCCCCACCGCGTCGACGATCACGAACCGCGTCTTCGCCTCCGCGTCCGGCGTCACGCCTTTCAACGTATGGCTATCGATCACACGCACTCCGCGGCCCTTCATCTGCTCGAAGAAGATCCGGCTCTTCACTTCCCGCATGAACATCACGACTTCCAGCGGCTTGATGTCCGTGCCCGTCGCCAGCATGTCCACAGTCACCACGATGCGCGGGTAGTAGCTGTTGCGGAACGCGGAGAGCAGGTCTTCCGGCTTTTGGCCGCTCGCCTTGTAGGTCATGGCGCCTGTCTTCGGGTCAACGACCTTGTTGACACTCGTCCTGTACGTGATCTTCTGAGCGAAATCGTTTCCCTTGCCGAACTCCTCCCGCACGATCTGCACGATGTCATCAGCGTGGCTGTCATCCTTGGCATAGATCAGCGTCTTTGGCACTTCCGTGCGCCCCGGGAACATCTCGGAGAACAGCCTGTCGCGGAACGTCTTGACGACGGTCCGAATCTGATCGATCGCCACCACGCTGCGGTCCAGGTCCGTCGAGCCGTACGTCAGGTCATCGTCCAGCAGCGACCACCGCACGGCGCGCGTCAGCCGGTCCCGCCGGTCGACGAAGTAGCCAGCCTCGACGGTCGAGCCCGCCTGTGTGATCTGCGTGCGAATGCGGTACACGTCGAAATCGACGTTGACGCCGTCGGTCACCGCCTGCTCGTGGTTGTACTCCATCACCAGGTTCATGTTGAAGAACCCCAGCGTCTGTTTCGACGGCGTCGCTGTCAATCCGATGATATGCGCATCGAAGTACTCCAGCACTTGCCGCCACAGGTTGTAGATCGAGCGGTGGCACTCGTCCGTGACGATGAAGTCGAACGTCTCGATGGGTATCGCCGCGTTGTACGCCACCGGCGCCGGCTCAGGCATCAACGGCGCGCCGCTGTCCCACTGCGACGCCTCGTCGTTCTCTTCGGGGAACTCCGCTTCGCCCTTAAGCATCGAGTACAGCCGCTGGATCGTCGTGATACACACCCTTGCCACCGGGTCGATCTTGTTCGAGGTCAGGTGCTGCACGTTGTACAGCTCGGTGAACTTGCGTCCGTCATCAGGCGTCGTGTACTGCTGGAACTCACGCAGCGCCTGCTTGCCGAGGTTAGCGCGGTCCACCAGGAACAGGACCCGCTGCGCGCCGCCGAACTTGATCAGTCGATAGATGGCCGTGATCGCCGTGAACGTCTTGCCGCTGCCCGTCGCCATCTGGATCAGCGCCCGCGGCCGGTCCCCGCTCAGCGAATGCTCCAGGTTCTTCACCGCCGTGATCTGCGGCGACCACAAACCCGTCTCGATCAGCGACGGCATGTTCGTCATACGGCTGCGCAACGTCGATGTATGCCTCTCCGCGACCTTCTTCTGCGCCTGGCCTGCCAGGCCCAGCCAGTCGGCAAGGGTCTCCGGTCGATGGAAGCTGAACACACGCCGGCTGCGCGGCTCTGGGTCAAGCAGATTGGTGAACCGCGTCTCGACCCCCGTACTTTCATAGAGGAATGGGAGCGGCCGCGTCGGCGCGGGAATCACATCCGGCAGCCCGGTGCTGTACTTCTCCGATTGCATTTCCACGCCCGTCAGCGTCATGCCCGCTGGCTTCGCTTCGATGGCGCCTACGGCGTAACCGTCCGCGTAGAGCAGGTAATCCGCAAACCCATGCCCAGCCTTCAGCGTAAACTCGCGCACTGCGACGCCGCGTCCGGCGTTCAGGTTCACCGCCTCGCGGTCCTGCACCTGCCACCCGGCCAGGCAGAGCAGCTCATCGATTCGTCGCCGGGCTTCTTCCTCGGGCTTCGGCATGGTGTGAAGAGTATACGTCAGGTGCGAGGTATACGAACCAATCAAGGTTGTCCTTGACATCCATCCAACCCCCAGTGAGGTGCTGGTGAGATAATCTCCCCGACCATGCCCAATGGTGAGACGGAGTTCCTCGAACACGCCGCCATGGTGCGCGACTACGCCTCGATGAATCTCAGCGAGGCGGACACGCGAGCGCACCTCATTGACCCCGTGCTCACCTTGCTCGGGTACCGGGGCGTGGATGCGCTCCGACGCGAGGTGCCTGTCGCGGCGACGCGGGAGTTCATCGACTATGAGCTTCGTGCGGGCGGCGAGCCGCAAGCCCTGGTCGAAGCCAAGGCCGTGCGCCATGCCATCACGGATCAGCACGCTGCCCAGTGTGTTCAATACGCCAGCGTGTTGGGCGTGCGCTGGTGTCTGATCACGAACGGCGTGTCCTGGACAATCTATGACGCTCACGCGAAGGGGGCGCTCGCAGCGAAGCATGTCGCGGCCGTTCGTCTCGACTCGGATGCCCAGGCGGCGGCGAAGGCCTGGGCCGTCCTCTCCCTATTTTCGCGTGATTCTCTTGCCAGATCTTCGCCGCTCACTAAGCTTCTGATCGAGCGAGTGATCGCGGACGAGCTCGCACGGCCGGACTCTCCTGCGATCAACGCGCTGCGTCGCGCGGTCAAAGACCGGTTCGGAGAGACGGTTACGGGACAGGCGGTCCTCGACGTGCTCACCGAAGCCGGCGTAGAGGCAACGACCGCCGATCTCGCAACGAATGAGGATTCTGCGGCGCCAACCGATGTACCAGCCCAAGTGCGAAAGCCTCGGCGTGAAGCTACAGGCGCACGGTCCGGCCTCACCGAACTAGTCGACGCCGGCCTTCTACCTGCGGACGCCGCGCTCGAGTGCACGCTTTACAGGCAGACGTTCGCCGCGCGAGTGCGCGATGGCGGGATCGAACTCCAAGGTAAGTTGTACGCGACGCCCTCGGCTGCGGCCGCCGCCCTTCGAGATGGAAAGGCGTCCAACGGCTGGGTGATCTGGAAATACAAAGGTCGGCTCCTCGCGGATCTGCGCGCGCAGCTGTCCGGGTCCGCGACTCAGCCGTCGTCCGCCGCTGACCCCTCATGACGTCAATCTCGCTGCGAGTTCCGCTCACCAGCGAACAGATCCATGCGGCCACGCGCATTCACGACCGGCTCGTTTCGTGGAAGGCGACTGACGCCGCGCTCGATGAATTGGCACGGAGCATGCCAGGCTTCTCCTTGGGCGAGTGTCTGGTGAAAGCATCGGCAATCAATCAGCTTTACGGGACCAACGTCTATGCACTCGGACGAATGGCCGAGCACATTGAACAGGTGTTGTCGGAGGAACAATCCGTCGATCTCGTGGAGCGGCTGGCTACGTTGAACACCAATGGGAAACCACGCCGCCATCTGAGCTTCGCCTCAAAGTTCGCACACTTCTACATCGACAAGGATCGCTTTCCGATCTTCGGCGGCTATGCGATTGAGCGGCTACGGTTCCATCTGTCGAGCGTCAACCTCCCGACGGACAATCCGCCCCTATTTGCAGACTATGTGGCTGCGCATAGCGCGCTGATCGCGCTCTGCCGTCTCGGCTGTACGGGACGAGAGCTCGATCGGTACCTCTGGCTCGGCGGCCTGTACCGCGCCTGGTCCCGCAACCCCAATGCGCCGATCAACGTGGAGGTACGCACGCTCTTCCTCAAGTCGGATGAAGACGGAACGCTCCGCCACGATCTGAACGAGCTTCAGCCGACTGCTTGACCCCGTTCGACACTACGCCAATATGATGGGCAAGCCGGTCGGCTCTCGATGTAGATACGCGCTATGGGGAGACGAGTGCTAGATCAATTGGGCCGCGCCCAGGCTTCGTCGGAGCCGCTCATACCTCTCACTCCGTTCAGAGCCTGACGTCGACGACGGTCCTAGGAACGGCTCCACCGACTCCTCATAAACTCGCCAAAGCATCTGGCGGAACTCGTTCGCGGAGATCTCCTGCCGGGTCGCAAGAGTGGCGGCCGTCTTGACGATCGTCGCGAGCGGGCGCTTGGGCCGGGACACATAACTCGCGAAGTCGCCCTGGACTTGTGCGCGGGCCTGGCTGCTCGCGGAGATCGCTACGTCCACCTAAGGCTCCTTCTCGTCGGACAGCGGGTGGGTCGTCTCAGGGCTAAGGCATTAGACGGTGGCTCGTCAAGCGGAATCCTCCCACGAGCGAAGGAGCGCTGCCCGGCGTGCCCGACTTGATGTCGTCCGACGATACGCCATCATAGTGCCGCCTTCAATGAAAGGAGCCGCACCATGGTCGCAGAACGAGTCGTGCCCACCGAATCCGATGAGTCTGTCTCAGGCTGGGATCGCGCCCTCTATGCCTTCCTCGCCGAGAAGGAGCGCCGCTCCGGCTCCGGCCGCACGGTCCAGGCGTACGCCAGCATGCTGCACCACTTCTTCGGCGCAACTGGCAAGCCGCCCGACCGCATCGCGAGCGCAGACGTGTTCGCCTGGGCGTACGGCGTTGGGGCGTCTGGCAAGCAACCTTCCGCCACGACGATCGGCGCCCGCGTGGCGTGTCTCAGCAGCTTCTATCGATTCCTCATCCGGCTCGGCGCGACGACATCCAATCCCTGCGATGCGCTCGAACGTCCGCGGAAGGATCAGGCGGTGCCGCGCGGCCTGAGTGCGGACAACGTTCGCCAGTTCCTCGCCGCGATCCCCGACACGCCCGCTGGGCTCCGCGACCGCGCGATCGTCCTTACGCTCGTGCTCACCGGCCGAAGACGCACCGAGGTGCTGTCACTGACGCGAGGCGACCTGATCGAAGACGACAGACGGATCTACTACGCCTACAAAGGCAAAGGTGGAAAGCGCGGCAAGCGCGAGCTTCCTGCACCCGCCTACGAGGCGACTGTCGCGGCGCTGGCGGCACTCGGGAAGGACATGGCGACGATGGCGCCCGACGAGCCGCTGTGGCAAGCACACGCGGACGGGAAGGCCCTCACGAGCGGGACGTTCTACGCTCGGCTGCAGCGGTACTTCGTGGCAGCGGGTCTGCCGCGGGCCGGCGTGCACATCTTCCGGCACTCCGCCGCCAAGCTGCGACGCGACGCCGGCGAGAGCGTCGAGGACGTGAGCCGGTTCCTCGACCACAGCAGCCTCGCGGTCACGACGACATACCTGCGGCGGTTGGAGGGCGAGGCGGACACGGGATGGGCGAAGGTGGCGGAGGCGATCGGAATCAAGAGAGGGAGCCCGTCCGACGAGGAGTAAGAATCGGCGCTCACTGACGGGATACAGTCAGGTGACCGCGGCACTGGACCGCGGTTTTCGTACGCCTGTGCTAATCTAGCCTCAAGGGAGCGTGCCGGGAATGGATCGCTACACCGAGATTGTGCTCCGGGCGCAACAGCTTTCGGGCCGCGACATCCAAGCCTCAGTGTTGGCAGCGGAACGAGCTAGTCGTCGATTAGAGATCTCCGCCTTGTCCACCGGATTTGGGGTGTTCGGAGTCACACAGGCTCTGGTGCACGATTTACAGCAGTCGTGGATGAGCCAACTTGACGAGGTGTCGAGACGCTATTTCATGACCTTCGAGGCTGGATTCAATCGAGGAGGCCTTTCAGACCGGCTGTCGCAGATATCAAGGATCATCCCAGAGAACTTCGCGCAACAGCTAAGCCCGTTCCTTGATTCGTTTTCGGCGGCTATGCGCCGCGCGAGCGAGCAGTGGGCTCAGGATTTCGCGCCGGGGACATTTCTAGGCGATGTCCTTATCGCGGCCGGCGGAGAGAACTCAGCGGACGAACAACTGGCCGCTATCGACCGCCTGAGCGAGAACTGGTTCCGATCGCCCTTGCACCCGGCGCGGTTCCACCATGTGCGACCAGAGTTGCGCGCGCGCGCCGCGGACAACGGGACAACCGCGCGTCAGGAAATGAAGATGTCGGTTCGTCAGAGCCTACCCTTAGCCCTCCAAGAGCACCTGGACGGCACTCCTGTGCCCGATCTCCTCAGGGCCTGCCGTGCTTCGTTGGCGAACTATCTGATGGACGACCTCGCGGGGCCTGGATGGCGCCAGCGCGAACGGGGAGTAATCTACTCCTTAGATCACACTCACGCCGACGTCGAACGAGATCTCACCAGCCAATATGACATGCAGCTAAAGGAACTCCAGCTCAGTTTCTGGGCTGCCGTCGCAGAACTTCCCGAAGCCCAACGGGACGCATTGATCGCCCGGATCTCCGGCGAGCGACCGCTGCGCAACGCGGAGCATCAGGCGGTGTTCCGAGCCCGAGCTTCGTCGTCCATGCGCGCTCTTCTGAAGGACGTCTCGTAGGCGGATCGTAAGAGATCGCCTGTTCGGACGGGTTTTGAGCGAGGGCGTTCGGCTTAGTGGGCGCCTTGATGCCGCTTACATGGAGGACGGACAACGTGGCGACGGTCGATAACAATTCGGCTGAGCAACAGATCGAAATCACCGATCGGTTCCTATCGATCGCGCCAGTGTTGTCCACTGGCGCATTCAGTCCGGCCGAGCTTGAGATGCTGAGCGAGCGGCTTCACATGGAGCGAGCGCGCGACTTCGTATTATCGATCCGGCCTGCCAAGTTCGAGCTAGCTTACTTTCAGCGTATGATTGCCGCTGCGTCGTTGGACAGTCTGTTAAGCACGATCTGGCGAGTCCATACCTTCACGAAAAAAAGAATACATTGGACGCTCAACTTCTTTGATGACCTGATTGCAGATCTTCCTGTTGCTCCGGAGCTAGGTTCGGTGGTCTGGAAGGTCTTCCAGCCCGGCACGTTCCTCGGCGATTGGGCGATCGTAACGAGCGTCGATACGAATCAACAAGAGAAGTGGGAGGCGATCCAGCGCCTGACAGATGAATGGTTCAATCGCCCCATTCATTCCCTCAGGTGGCCGCTTGCAAAGTCCGAGCTGGTACGACGAGCGGGTGATGCAGGGTCCTCCGTTGACGTCGAGTTGCGAAATGCTGTTCTGCAGTGCGTGCTACTCGCGGCGAACGACGTGGCGAGCGAGCAAGCGCCGATAAGTGGAATGTTCCGTTCAACACGCGCCGCTCTCTCGAATCGATTGATGGATGATCTCGCGGGCCCTGGATGGCGACGGAGGCTCGAAGGTCGTGAAGTTGCGTTGAAGGCTGATCAACTCGAGGATCCGCTCGATCTCGCGTACCATGCCGAGATTCGCGCCTTGCACGCGAACTTCTGGCAGAGCCTAGTCGGCATTCCACGTTCTCAACGTGAGGCCCTTCTCGCAAGGATCGAAGGACGTCCTCTCACTAATGCGCAGCATCAAGCTTTGTATCGCCTGCGTGGTTCAGAGCGGTGGCGAAAGCTCGATTCGGAAGTGCGGGTAGCGTAAGATTCCTCGCCGCGCGGCGGGATATGTGAGAGGGCCGCTAGCAAGCGGCTCGTTAGAACTTCCTAGGAGAACTGAGATGAACTCATACGTTGTCGTGTTTAGAGGGGATGCCGTCACTGGCGGCTTCCCGATCGCGATCTCGGGTGACCGTGAATCGGTTCGCGTGGCGCTGAGAGCGGGTCTGAGTGAGGCGTGGGCGTTTGCTCAAGATCACGTCGCCGATCCCGTGATACGCGCTAGGGCAAGGGGAAGCATCGCTGCAATCAACGAGGCGCTGTCTGAAGTGAACGTCGTTTTCCAAGGGGAGTGGTAATCCGATGACCGAGCGAGAAACTCCGCGTGACCTTCCCACACCGGCTGATCGAGCAGGGCGAATTAAACAGGCTATCCAAGAGAAGCTAGAAGAACACGAAGCTCTCTTGGGGCGCTGCCGACTTGGTCGGCTTACGTTCCGCATCGCCGCAGGCGGCAGGATTGAAGTGGAGTTCACGCCCACCGTGTGAGTGGCCTGGCCGTCGTGAGTCGCTCGGAGCGGCGTAGAGGCTCCCGGCGCGCCTGGGAAGGGCGTGCGGGGAGCCTTTGTCGTTGGAGGAAATTGGGAGTGGATACATCGGCGAAGGATATGGCTGTATGTAACCCAGCGGAATCGGACCGCTGGCAAAGATTGAGGGAACTGCTGGTCGCGTCATGGCGAAGTCAACTGCTCGAAGGCAACAAGACCAGCCGCTGAGGGCCGCATTGCTCTTGCGCGTCAGCGACCAGCGCCAGGCCGAGGCCGACGCGTTCTCGCTCGACGCGCAACGCGATGCGGCGCGAGCCCTTTGTCTGCGGCGCGGATTCGTCGTCGTGCGCGAGTACGTCGGCGCCGGTGAGTCGGCCTTCACGCGCGAGATCGACAAGCGCCAGACCGTGCGTTCGCTGCTCGCCGACGCAACTTCAGAGGTGTTCGACGTCCTCGTGGTTCATGACCTCTCCCGATACGCACGTGATGAGGAGCTCGGCCATAGCGTCCTCAACAACCTCCAGATCCTCGGTATCAAGCTGATCAACGCTTCGAACGACGTGGACTACGACACCCCCGAAGGTCGCTTGATGTTCAGCATGGAACTGGGGTTCAGCGCCGCCAGTTCCCGCAAGGCCAGCTTTCACATCAAGAAGTCCAAGCAACGAAAGTTCGACATGGGCCTCCACATCGGCGATGTGCCCTTCGGCTACCGGAAGGGCGCCACGAACAAGGACCCGCTCACTCCCATCCCGGAAGAAGCTGTAGCCATCCGTGAAGCCTTCCGCGACCGCGTCGGCGGGGCCGGTTACCGGGAGATCGCGCGGCGATGGAACGCGATGGGAATGAAGCCTCGCTCCAAGCAGGGGAATCACGTCTTCACGCATTCCGCAATCCAGTCGGTCGTGGAGAACGACTTTTACGCGGGCTTCATACATCACAAGGGCGAGCGCCGCAGAGGCATCCACGATGCGATCATCTCGGAGGAGTTGTTTCTCACCGCGCAGGCACAGGTGAGGAAGCAGCCGAGCCATGCTCGCCGACCGCGGATGCTCGCCGGCATCGCCACGTGTGTCCACTGTGACGGCCCGATCTGGCAATGCAAGTCGGGCAAGCAACTGGAGTACGTCTACTACCGCGAGTCGTCGAGATGCCGCGAGCGAGCATGTGTTGCAGAGGGACGAATGTGGCAAGCCCAGCTCGCCGAACGCGAGGTCGACGAGGCGATCGCGGGCATGGGCATCGACGCCGAGTGGCTCGCCCAGGTGGACGCTGAGGCGCGAAGGATACCACCGGCCGACGACGGGCAAAGGGCGAAGCTGCTGGAGCGCAAGCGGCGCGTGACGAAGGCATTCATGTCCGAGTCGCTCGGCGACGACGAGTGGAGCCAGGAGATCGAAGCGATTAACGACCAGCTTTCACGCATGCCCGCCGTGGTGCCTGCGGCGCTCAGGGTGAGCAAGGAGCGGCTCGTCTCCATGCATCAGGTGTGGCGGGGCATGACGAACGACGAGAAGCGAGAGGCCTGTCGCATTCTGTTCGAGCGCGTGCGCATGGACACGCTTGGGAAGCAACTATGGTTGCACCCGTGGCCCGAGTTTCAGCCACTATTTGCTAACCGGCGTGAGTGGTGTAGGCCTGGTACCCCCGGCAGGACTCGAACCTGCGCACATGGTTTAGGAAACCACTGCTCTATCCTCTGAGCTACGGGGGCGCGCGTTCAGGATAGCGAACAGCCCGCGTCGTGCGCGCCACGCCGTCCGTTTGGGCGAGGCGCCCGCCTGACGTAAGATCACCCTCGTGTCTCGCTCCCCGGTCCGTCTCGCGCTCGCCCTCACGGTTCTCGTCGTCGCCGCGGTAGTCGCCGCAGTTGCCGCGGTCGCCATCGACCGCAGCCTCGACGATGGCGGCGCCGTCGTGGAAACGCTCGGCGCCGCCGTCCAGCCGATGCCACAAGCTACGGGGATCCGACGCGATCCGCCCGTCATCTTCGAGGGGCTGCCGGCCGGCTATCGGATCGAAAACCTGGTCAGCGGCCTCGAAGCTCCCGCCGCGCTCGATGGCGCACCGGACGGCCGCATCTTCTTCGTCGAGCAGGTGTCGGGGCGCGTGCGCGTCATCGAAAACGGCGCCCTGCGCGCTGCGCCGTATTACGTCGTGCCGGACCTCTACGTGCAGACCAGCGAGGCCTTCGTCTCCGAACTGGGACTCGTCGGCGTCACCGTCGATCCCAATACCGACGAGGGTGTCGCCGTCTATATCTACTACTCAGCGCAGTCGAGCGCCGGCGTCCGCACGACGAAGCTCGTGCGCCTGCGCGATGAACGGGGCGCCGGGGTCGATCCGCAGACGATCTTGGAGGTCGCAGCCGCGCCCGAATGCTGTCACATCGCGGGGTCGCTGACGTGGTTGCCTGACGGGACGCTGCTCGTGGGCGTGGGCGATCACGAGACGCCCGATGCGGCGCAGGACGTGGCTTCGCCGCTCGGCAAGCTGCTACGTATCGACCGCAATGGCGGGGCGCCCGCGGACAATCCGTTCACCGGCCGCGAAGGCGCCGATCCGCGCGTCTATGCCGTCGGGCTGCGTAACGCGTTCGGGGTCGCCGTCGATCCGCAGGGACCGATGTTTGTGCTCGACAACGGGGAATTCGGCTTCGACACGATCCATCGCCTCGAGGCCGGCGCCAACTACGGGTGGCCGGCGAGCGCGGTCGACGAGGCGTCGGAGGTGGCGACGCCGCTCCTCACCTATCTTGAATCCAACGGGCTTGCCGGCGCCATTGCCTACCGCGATGGCCCGCTCACCGCCTTCGACGGCATGGTCCTCTTCTGCCAGTTTCACCGCGGCGGCGCGTTGCACCGTTTCGCGCCGCAACCGGCCAGGCTGCAGGCAGACGATGTGATCCTCGCGCCGGGCTGTTCGAGCGGCATCCGCCAATTCGCCGACGGCTATGTCTACTTCCTGGACTACGTCAACGGCGCCCTGCTGCGCATCGCCGACGAGGATGCACCGCCGCTGCGCACGCGCTGACGTGAGGCCATTCCGGATCGTCGGTATCACCGCACGCATACAGGGAATTCCCTGATCGACCGATAACTAAACCAAGTATGTGGAGGACGGCCGCAGGGGTGGGCGACCGCCGGCAACTTGCACGCAAGTTCGGGCCGCTCCTTTTCGGATCCGCTACGTCCGAAGAACGAGACACCCGTTTCCTTCGTGCCGGTTGCCTAGTTAAGACATCGATACCGCCCGCAGTTCTCGCGGTGTCGTTTGAGTTAGCTGCATGAACGCAGAGATGAAGGCGGGTGGGCAATGCTTCGGAGAATAACCAGAGGCGAACGTGCGCAGAGCCTCGTCGAATTCGCGTTCGTCGTGCCCATGCTGCTGATCCTGGTGTTCGGGATCATCGACTTTGGTCTCGGCCTGCGGGCGTACATCAGCGTGTCGTCGGCGACCAGGGAAGGTGCGCGGTACGCGGCGGTCGGCAACCCCGCTGGAACGTTCTCTTCCGGCGGATCCGGCGAGTGCAACGGCTCGACGACGACCACTGTTGTTGGCAAGACCTGCAACACACTCAAGGGCCTCGATCTCGCGAACATCAACGACGTCACGGTCACGTATCCGGCCGGCAAGTCGCCCGGCGAGTCGGTGATCGTCGAGATGGACTACGAGTACAACTACATCACGCCAGTCCAGCGGATCGTCAACTTCATGTCAGGTGGCAGCATCTCCGACAGTCTGACGATCACCGCCCGGACCGACATGCGGCTGGAGTAAGCATATGAAGGCGTTTCGAAGGCTGATCCGAAAGTTAAACGAACGTGGCCAGGTGGCGATGATCGCCGCCGGTCTCTTGCCGGTCCTGCTCGGCATGACGGGATTGGCGATCGATGTCGGCACGTACATGAGCGACCGCCGGCATCTCCAGAACTCCGCCGACAGCATCGCGCTCGCCGGTTCCCAACTTTTGCCAGACGAAGACGCCGCGCGTGATGTTGCCGAAGAATGGGCGGTTAAGAATGACATCGACCTCGCCGACGTCACGATCACGATTGACATCACCGGTGACGTGCCGGAGATCGTGGCCGAGATCAGGCGCCCCCATAATTTCGTCTTCATGAGGGTGCTCGGCGTCGATGAACGTGACGTTGGCGCGCGCGCCGCGGCCGTGAAGGTCTCGTTCGGCGGCGGCTCCGGTATTGTGCCGTGGTCGGTCACGCAGGAGACCGTCGACAGCTCAAACGGTCTGCCCATCGCGATGAAAGTGGACGCAGGCGAATCGGTCACCGGCAACTTCGGGATAATTCGCATCGACGGGCCAGGTGCGGGCGAGTATGAGGATGCCGTGATGTTCGGCAGCGTCACGACCGCATGCGCTCAATCGGCGCCCAACTGCGCACCCGGATCCTGTCCCGGCCAGTATCCCGAAGTCTGCGGAGAGACCGCTCCCGAATGCATTGGCGCCGTTTGTGAGTCGGAGCCCGGCAACGTCATTGGCAAGACCAGGAATGCTGTGTACTTCCGCCTTGACAATACCTGCGACACGTCAAATCCGTGCGGCACACAGTCTTGCGACACGTTTGAGGACACCTTTGGCACGCCGGATGCCAACGGCAAATACAACCTCCACCCTGATTGCAACCCGTGGACGGATGGTCCCGGCCACTGCACGAGCACGACGGATGTCTGCAGCCGGCGCATTATCATCATTCCAATCATCGATGGCACAGGAAACGGCGCCTCAGGGGTGACCATTGAGCGGTTCGCTCTGATGTGGCTTGATGGCTTCGATGAGAACGACTGCCCGAATGGAGACGACTGTGTTGTGCTCGGCCGGTTCGTCAAAGCGGACCTTACGACGAACGCGCTCGCAGGGGTCTTCGACGAGGACGCCTCCATCCACTTCACGAAGCTGAGCGAGTAGCTGCCCGCTCTTGGAAGTTTCTCGAAACCGGGTCCCGACAAGGGACCCGATTTCGTGCTGTCCGTTCAGCGTGCCCGCAGGCTAAGATGGCGCCTGTCAATTCGACGCGGGCGATCAGGCGGGCCATCCGTATTGCCGACACTTATGAGAGGGCATGTCGCCCTCTCTCACGGTTCAGATCGAATCTAGGGCGTATCCTTTTGCACTTCCGAACAGATAAGCCAATGGAGCAGATACAGACGGGCGTACATGACAGCCCGGATGTGCTCGCGAGCGCTGGAGAAGAAGAGCTTGTCGATGCGGCGCGTTCGCTGCGCGAAGATGCATGGGCCGAGATTTACCGGCGCCACGCCGAGCAGGTGTACTCGTACATCTTCTTCCGCTTGGGTGACCAGCACGCTGCCGAAGACCTCAGCGCGGATGTCTTCGTCAAGGCCATCAGCGGGATCAAGGGTTATACATACCGGGGGACGCCGCTTCTCGCCTGGCTGTACCGTATCGCGCACAACGTCACGGCCGACTACCGCAAGTCCGCAACGCGGAGGATGCAGCATCACTCCGCCGATCTCGCGGAAAACATCGAAGAGCGCGAAGACGCGATCAGCCTTCTGCACGAGCGTAGCGACATGTTGAGCGCGATTCGGGGGCTCACAGAGGACCAGCAGCAGGTGATCATCCTGCGTTTCTACCAGGGGATGAGCAACGCCGACGTGGGACGCGTCATGGCCAGGCCGGAAGGCGCCGTGAAGGCGCTCCAGTCACGCGCGCTTCGGTCGCTGCGGCGGATCCTCGACGAAGATGCGAGGCATACAGCATGACCAGGGTCGAGAGCTTCGACGACGTGCTTGACGCCACCATCGACGAGGTGCGCGGCGGCCGCCCGCTAGCCGAGGTGCTCGCCGCGCACCCGGGCCACGCGCAGGCGCTCCGCCCGTTGCTCGAAGTCGCATTGCGGGCCGGCGACACCGCCCGTGGTGCGGGAAGCATGCCCGTCGCACTTGCCGACAACTTTACGATCGTCCGCGCTGCACTGGAGCGCGAACGCATGGCGCAACCGGCACAGCCGCGCCCGCGCGCCGATCAAGGCTCGTCGTGGTGGCAACGCCGCTGGAGCATCGCGTCGTTGTCGGTCCCTGCCGGCGTACTCGCCTTCGCGCTGTTTGCGGCTGCGGGCGGCGCCGCCGCGGCGACCGTCGCCGCGACCAAGAGCGGCGTCGTGACCGGTGTAGCGGCGGCAGTGACTCCCGACTGGGCTGAAGGCGCCGTCCGATCAGCGCTGCGGAATGATGTCGGCAGCGATGGCGGTAAGCAGCCAGGTGCCGGCGGCATCCAACCGACGGCCGTCAGTGCCGGGGCAACGCCCGGAGAGACGGCATCGGTGCCCGGCGACACAACGAAGGCGTCGATCACGCTGAGCGGTGTCATCGCCGACGTGAAGGGCAGCACGTTCACGCTGTCGTCGGGTGACGACCAGTGGAAAGTGCAACACGACGCGAACACGGAGATCTCCGGCGCGATCACGGAAGGCGCAACGGCGACCGTCACCGGCGTGCAAACCGGCATTCAGACGCTGCACGCGGATGAGATCGTCACTGACGCGGCGCCCATCGACGCGCCAGCACCTCATCCGGGCCGAACAGGCGATGGTAACGGCAACGCCGGCAACAACGCCGAGGATGGAGCCCCGGACGACCCGCCGGGAGGTGGTAACTCCGGCAACGGCACCGTTCCCGACGGCAATAGCCCCGGCGGTAACGGCAATGGTCCGGGCGACAGTTCCGGCGGAAACAACAACGGGAACGGCAACGGCCCCGGCGGGGGCAATCCGCACAGCCAGGAGACGCCCGAAGACGCCATCCAGAGTGCCGTCGGCGGCACGGGTCCACCCGGACACGCCAACGGTTCGTCTGGTGCGACCCGGGCGGCAGCGGGAAGCGGTAACGCCGACGGGAGCAGCAACAAGAGCAACAGCAACGGTGGGGGACCGAAGGAGCCCCTGATCGCGGCTCCTGTGCCATTTCCTGGCCCTGCAGCTATTGCCTTAACCTCTCCTTAACCTATCTCGCATCCCCATCGCGGATGATGCGGAAGTGCATTACATAACTGTTGCGCTCGTCCCCTCACGACAAGATCCCCTGACCGGAGCAGCGCGTTGATCCGGTCGGTGCCTCGCGGGGCGGGGTACCGCGCGCTTCTCTCGTTCCGCTCGTATCGTCTGTACTTCGCCTCCAGCACGCTGGGCGCTTTCGCGTCTGCGGTGCAATTCCTGGCGCAAGGCTGGTTGATGGTCGAGATCGGCCCCGCGGCGTGGACGCTGACGGTGTTCCTGGTCGTCCGCATTGGAGTGAAGTCCCTCTTAGCGGTGCCGGCCGGACTGCTCGCTGACCGGATACCCCGCTCGACGCTCTACGCCTGGATGCGCGTGGCATCGGGCGTTGCGTCGATCGTAACAGCGCTCGCGCTCGTTTCGCCGGCACCGCTGGCCGTAGCCATAGCGGGCGCCGTGATCGCCGCCGCCGCGCACGCGATCGATCTTCCCGCGCACCGCGCGCTCATGGGCCAGGTCCAACCGGACGAATACCTGGAGCGAGGGCTGGCATTCGGCACGGGCGGCTTCCACATCGCATCCCTGCTCGCGCCGATCGCCGCATTGCCGCTCGCCGCCGCGTTCGGCGCACCGTTGCCGCTGGTGTTGTCGGGCGCGATGTTCGCGGCCTCCGCGGTCCCCGCATTCCTGATTCCGCCCACCCGTTGCGCACGCGATTCCTCCCGCGCGACGCACGACGTGTCGGCCGCGCTCCGCTTCCTCGCGCAGACTCCGATCGTCGTAGCGCTGTCACTGGCGATCACGTTGCCCTCGGTCATCGACAAGGCAGTGGTGGTCATGTTGCCGTCGCACTCCGGCGACCAGCACGCACAGACGATGGGCTTCGTGCTTGCCGCGCCGGAGCTGGGCGCAATCGCGATCGGATTCCTGCTTGCAGCCGTACGATGGCAATTCGCGCCGTGGATCACGCTGGTGAGCGCCGCTGCCTACGCGACGGGCATCGCGACGGCGTCATTCGCGGGCGTAGCGGTGGGGATTGAAGCAATAGCGGTGGCGCTGTTCTTAGCCGGCTGCGCCAAGACGACGCTGATCACCAGCGCGCTCGCGGGCCTGCAGCGGCACGTGCCGGACCACATGCGCGGCCGCATCATGACGATCTAGCGGGTTAGCCGATGACTCCGCGCTCGCGCAGCTTCGCCGTCGTCGCCTCGTCGTAGCCGATCGACTGCAAGACGGCGTCCGTATGCTGCCCGGGCAGAGGCGCAGTCGATCGGACCTTGCCGGGCGTCTCCGAGAGCTTCGTGCCGATGCCGAGTTGCTTCACCTTGCCCAGCGTCGGGTGGTCTACCTCGACGACCATCTCCCGGGCGAGGTTGTGCGGATCGTTCAGCGCCTCTTCCAGCGAATACACCGGGCCGGCGCAGATGTCCGTCTGCTTCAGCACTTCGAACCATTCGTCTCGCGTCTTCGACTTGAACTGCGACCGAAAATGCTCCGAGATCTCCTCGCGCTTCGATGCGTCCCACTGGTGCGGGATGAAGTCCTCGCGCCCCATCGTCTTGCACAGGTTCACGAAGAAATGCGGCTCCAGGCTGCCGATGCTGATCCAACCACCATCCGCGCATTCGTATACGTTGTAGTGGGGCACGGAGCCGTTGAGGATCGTGGCGCCGCGCGCCGGCGAAGCGCCGCCGGCAAGCACGCCCCCCGTGAGACTCGCGAGCAGATACATCACGCCGTCCGACATGGCGATATCGACGTGTTGCCCCTTGCCCGTGCGCTCGCGCGCCAGGAGCGCCGTGAGAATGCCGAAGGCGGCGTGCAGCCCGCCGCCCGCGAAATCGGCGATGATGTTCATCGGGATCGCGGGCGGCGTGTCGGGCCAGCCGACCATGCCGAGTGCGCCGCCGATCGAGATGTAGTTAATGTCGTGCCCGACGAGTTGGCTGTACGGTCCCGTCTGTCCGAACCCGGACAGCGAGCAGTAGACGATCCGCTCGTTGCGCTGCCGCAGCGTCTCGTAGTCGACGCCCAGGCGTTTCACGACGCCCGGCCGGAATCCCTCGAGCACCACATCGGCGTCCGCGGCAAGCTTGTAGAAGATCTCGCGGGCGTCGTCTTCGCGCAGGTTGAGGACGATGCTCCGCTTGTTGCGCGATAGCGTGTTGTACGCGGCGGCCTTCTCGGCGTCCTGGTTGCGGCCACCGCCGATCGCAGGCGCCAGCTTACCGCCGGCGGGCGCCTCGATGAGCAACACGTCCGCACCCATGTCGCCGAGCAGCATCGAGCAAAACGGGCCGGGGGCTAGCCGTGAAAGGTCCAGGACCTTGATTCCTTCCAGGGGAAGCATGCACCTGCCTTTCCGTGATCGCGTGTTCGCGGGAAGCGTGTCCGAGGGGCGCGACTGCGTCAAGGGGACTACGTGAGGCGCTCGAGCATGATCGTCGCGAGGCCCAGGAAGATCAGGAACCCCATGATATCCGTGATCATCGTGTCGAAGACGCCGGCCGCGGTCGCCGGGTCAAGCTTCAGGCCGTAGCGCAGCGTCATGGGGATCAGCACGCCCGTCACGCTCGCCACGATCATGTTCAGAAACATGGCTGATGCCACGATGAGCGCGAAGGTGCCATTCTGCTGCCAGGCGAACGCGATCGCCCCGATGACCGTGCCGAAGATCATCCCCTTGACGATGCCAAGCTGCACTTCCTTGAACAGCACCCGCACCATATCGCTGATGGTGATCTCCTCTAGCGCCAGCGCGCGCACGATGATCGTCGAGGTCTGCACGCCCGCGTTACCGCCCTGCCCGGCGATCACCGGCATGAACACCGCCAGCGCAGCGACCTCCGCGATCGTGTGCTCGAACCGGCTGACGACGAACGCGGCGACTAGCGCCACCATGCCGTTCACCGCAAGCCAGGGCAATCGCCGCTGCAACGATTCGCTGAGCGGGCTCAATGCCCGCGCCTTCACGCCGATGCCCGCGAGCTTGTAGATGTCCTCGGTCGCTTCTTCCTCCACGACGTCCAACACGTCATCGACGGTGATCACGCCGACGAGGCGGTTCTCCTCATCGACCACCGGCAGCGCCACCAGGTCATAGCGCTGCACGAGCCGCGCCATCTGCTCCTGGTCCATGTCGTCCCGTACAGAGACGACGTCCGGCGACATGATCTGGCCGAGCTGTGCGTCAGGGTTGGCGATGATCAGGTCGCGGAGACTGACGATCCCTTCGAGTTTCCCGTCGCTGTCCACGACGTACAGGTAGTAGGCCGAATCGGCGTCCGGTCGCACGCGGCGCATGTACTGGATGGCACGCTCAGCCGTCCAGCCGCCGTGGAGCGAGACGAACGCGCGCGTCATGTGTCCGCCGGCCGTCTCGTCCGAGTGACCGAGGAGCGGCGCTATCGCGGCGGCCCGCCGCATCGAGCGCAGCGTCTCTTCAGCGCGCTCCCCCGGCATCTGATGCAGGATGTCGACGGCGATGTCGTCGTCGACCTCATCGAGCACCGCCGCGAGTTGCTGTGACTCGAATGCCTCGATGATCTCCTTGCTTGCCGACTCGGGCAGATACTCGACGATGCGAGCGAGCGTGCCGCGCGGAATCACCGCGATGATCTGCTCGCGCTCCTCCCTATCGAGATGCGCGATGGCATCGGCGGCGTCGGCGGGGTGCGCGGCCGCCAGCCGCTCCGCGGCCTCACCCATCCGGCCGGATTGGACGAGTTCGCGGATTTCGGGAGGGGCGAGGATTGCTTCCTCTTCCATGCTCTTACTTCCACTGGTGACGCCGCACATCGCGCGCAGCAAGGCACGCGCCGCGGCCTCGCCGCAATGTAGGCGGGCGCTATCGACAGGTCAACGAGCGTCCGTCAGTTGGAAACGAGGAAGTCGATGATACGCCGCTCGAGGTCCTTGCCGTGCGGGCCCGCGAAGATCGCTGTGCCGTGCGCATCTCCCTCGTAGATGTGCTGTTGCTTTGGCTCACGCGCCAGTTCCCAGAAGGTCTCTTGGGTGCGCGCTTGCGGGACGTCGTCCTCGCTTGTGATGAACAGTTTCGGGGCGGTGATATCCTCCACGGTCATCTCAGCGTCGATCGGCGGGAACTGGCCCGGCGCCGAGATCGAGACCACTCCCGCCACGGGCACGCGTGCGCCGACCACCAGCGATGCGGTACCGCCCATGCTCGACCCGACGAAAAACACCTTGTCGATGTCAAGTTGATCCCGCATGTAGTCGTACGCCGCCCGCAGGTCTGTGTCGATGCGGTCGAACTGCTTGTCGCCGGTCGATTCGCCGAAGCCGCGAAAGTCGAACGTCATGACGGTGTAATCGCCCGTGTCAGCGAGTCGCTGCGCGAATGGATACCACGCCGTCTGTTCATCGAGGCGCATGTGCGAGAGAATGACGCCGACATCGCCCGAGCCGAAGACGCGCCCCTCGAGCACAAGCGGATCCTCGGGCTCATCGGTGGTCGGCGTCGTGCTCGCAGGTGCGGTGATCGTGATCTCGCGTGCCTCGGCCTCCGCAGTAGCGACGACTTCCGGCGAAGGCTCGCTCGTCACGGAATCGCCGCATGCGCCGAATGTCGCCGCGAGTGAGAACAGGAGTGCCAGCAAGAAGAGACGGGATTGCATGAAGACGAGCATCAGGTGCCGGGTTGCTGTTCCGGTCCCGTCCCAAGCTGAAACGGCTCGCTTCCTTCCGCCAGGAGCTGCGCGCGTGCTTGCTGTGATACCGGCAGCCCCCAGATCTTGATGAACCCGACTGCGCTTCCCTGATCGTACTGGTCGCCCCGGTCGTACGTCGCGAGGGCGTAGCTGTACAGGCTGCGCGGCGACTTCTTGCCCACGGCGACGGCTTGCCCCTTGAACAGCCGCATCCTGATCGCACCGGTGACGTGGCGTTGCGTGCTCTGGACGTACGCGGCCAAATCCTGGTGGTGCGCGGTGAACCACAGCCCGTTGTAGATCAGGTCCGCATACTCCTGCCGCAGGGATTGCTTGACGCGCAGCTGGTGTTTTGAGAGCGTGAGCTGTTCCAGCGCCTCGTGCGCGTTGTGCAGCGTCCACGCCGCCGGCGCCTCATACACCTCGCGCGACTTGATGCCGATGAGGCGGTCTTCCACCATGTCGGTTCGCCCGACGCCATGTTCCCCTGCGCAACTATTGAGCGTCTGCACGAGCGTCACTCCGTCCATCTCCTGCCCGTCGAGGCTCACCGGCCTGCCGTGTGCAAAGCCGATCTCCACCTCACGTGGCGTATCGGGTGAGACCGCCGGTGACCGCGTCCACGTGTAAACATCCTCTGGTGGCGCCGTCCACGGATCTTCGAGGACGCCCGCTTCGATACTGCGTCCCCAGAGGTTTTCGTCGGTGCTGTAGGAGCTTTGTTTCGTCACGGGGACCGGTACGTCGCGTGCCGCCGCCCACTCGATCTGCTCTTCGCGGCTCATGCGGTGTTCGCGCACCGGCGCGATGATCTCGAGATCAGGCGCCAGCGACTGGGTGGCAACGTCGAAGCGCACCTGGTCGTTGCCCTTGCCGGTGCAGCCGTGCGCGATCGCCTGCGCGCCCTCTTCGCGCGCCACATCGACGAGCATCTTGGCGATCAGCGGCCGGCCGATCGCGGTCGCGAGCAGGTACTGCCCTTCATAGACGGCGCCCGCCATCAGCGCCGGAAACGCAAAGTAGTCGATGAATGGCTGCTTGCCGTCGCGCACCAGCGCCTTGGCGGCGCCGATCTTCAACGCGCGCGCCTCCACGGTCCGCAGATCCTTCTCGTTGCCGAGGTCGATCGTCAGGGCGATAACGTCGAACCCGCGCTCTTCTTGCAGCCACCGGATCGCGACGGACGTGTCCAGCCCGCCCGAATAGGCGAGCACGACGTTCTTGGCCATGTTGCGTCGCTCCTGTAGCGCCGGGACGGCGGCGGTGCATGCCCCAGCACGCGCCCGAGATGCGATCATTTGTACGGGAAAGCCCTGCACGGTGCAAACGAGCGAAGCGTCACGTCAAAGAGCTCACAACAAGTCCGGTCGGAAGCTTGGGATGGAAGTAGGTCGACTTCTGCGGCATGCGTCCGCCCGCATCGGCGACGGCCAACACCTGTTCGACGGGCGTTGCGTTGAGCAGGAACGCCAGTTGCGCTTCGCCAGCCGCTACGGACCGCAGCGCCTCGCGTTCGTCCTGCGTGTAGCTCACGGACGCGCCTGCCTTCAACCGTGCGTCGTCGATGCCGAATACGTCCTGCAGGATTCCGTATTGGAGCACGTTCACATCGAGCCGCTTCCATGCGTGCGGTTGGTCGCCCGGCATCATCGCCTCAATGGCGCCCCGGTCACGCAGGGTCAGCAGGTACGCGCCTTCCGGCAGCCCGGCGACGACGAACGCCGCGGTCTCCTGTTTCGCTTCCTCCAGCGACAGTATCAGCGTATCGGCGTCTGCGGTATCGACACGGTGCGTATCGAAACGCGCTGCGATGCGGGAAAGTGCATCATCGGGCAACGACGGCAGATGCACCAGACGGTGCGTCGGTAGCACGAGCAGGCCGGGGTCGCTGTGGCGCGTCAGGGCCATCAGCACGAAGTTCTCCGGTTCGTCGCCGGTCCACGGGGCGCTACGCCCGCGCACCTCGTCTCGATAGGCCAGCGCCGTCTCGTAGCGGTGGTGGCCATCCGCGATGTAGACGTCCGACTCCTCGATCAGCCGGGCGAAGTCCGCGATCGCGATCTCGTCGGTGACGCGGTCGATGAGATGACGTTCGCCGCCCCCGTCGATCGCGATCTCCGCATGTTCGGGATGCTCGAACCAGAGCCCGTCCGACTTCCTGGGGCGGAAGACGCTGTACACGGGGCTGACCTGCGCCTGCGTGGCGCGGATCAGGTTCATGCGGTCGGCCTTCGGGTGCGAGAGCGTGTGCTCGTGCGGCTTGACGACGCCAGCCTCCCACTCCTCCAGCCGCACGGCGCCGAAGTACGCGGTGCGCTCGTAGCGAGTGCTGTTCCACTCGAACCGCTGTCGGTACACATAGATCGCCGGCTCCGGATCGAGCGCGAGCACGCCCTTCGAGCGCCAGTCACGCAGCTCCGCGGCCGCGCGTGTGTACCTGTTCGCGGCCTCGCTGTCGCCGGACTGCTCGCGACCGTACTCGATGCGAATGATGTTGTGCGCATCGCGGTCGTAGAGTTCCGTCTGGAGCGCGGGCGAGATCACGTCGTACGGCGGGGCGATCGTGCGCGATGGATCGGCGACAGCCGGGTCGTAACGAAGGGCGCGGAAGGGTCGGACCTCAGCCATGTTGGAGTATAGGTACGCCCGGCGTGAGCCGCACAGTCATCGCACCGGAGCAGCGGGTAGGTCCGAGGCGAGCGAGGCGTCATCCTGAGCGAAGCGAAGGATCTCGTCGTGCAAACGCACCGCCCGCAAGATCTATTCCCGTCCGTGAACCATCTGTCTTCGTCGCAACCTCCGGCTCGTGTCCCTGATCTGGGATCAAGTTGCGAGCGGCCCTATCATGTCGCCGCATGTCGTACTGCGTCTTCTGCGAGATCATCGCCCGGCGAGAGCCTGCTCGTATCGTCCACGAGGATGATGACGTTGTCGTCTTCTGGAACGTCCTCAACTGGGTGCCCGTCATGCTGCTCGCCGTGCCGAAGCAACATATATTGCAGGGCGATCTCTGGTGCTCCGACATTTTTACGAAGGTCACGAAGGCCGCCGTCGAACAGGGCGAGAAGCACTGCCCGCGCGGCTTCCGCATCCTCAGCAATTTCGGTCCTGATGCGATGCAAAGCCAGCCGCACGGTCACGTCCACATCATCGGCGGGACGTTCCTCGGCGAATACGCGTAGACGGGTCTGTCAGTCGTTCGATCTGTCAGTCGGTCGGGTCGCCGGTGTTGGGCGTTGCCTGGCGGCTCTGACAGCGACTGCGGCGGACCCGAGCAGGCTCGTGATCGCCAGCGCCATCAGGATGATCCACACCCAGTCGGGGAGCAGCGGCTCATCGCAGCCGCAGCCGTGACGCAACCAGTCGATGCTCGCGTACAACAGCGACGCGCCCGCGATCGCGAGCACGAGCGCGCCGCCGAGCAGCGTCTTCGGGCCAGCGCCGCGCCGATCGCGATGATCCAGCATGACAGCTATAGCTCGAGGCCGATGCTGGTGAGCGCCGCCCGCTGGACGCCGTTCAACTCGCGGATGCCGCCCGCCGCCAGGTCGACGAGCCGGTCCATCATCGCGCGGTCGAACGGCTCGCCTTCCGCCGTGCCCTGCACCTCGACGAAGGCGCCGGCCTCCGTCATGACGACGTTGAAGTCGACTTCCGCCGACGAATCCTCGACGTAGTCGAGGTCCAGCACGGGCTCGACGCCTACAACCCCGACGCTGACCGCCGCGACGAGCCCGCTCATCGGGACTGCGGCGACGGTGCCGGCCTTCACGAGTTTGTCCAGCGCCTGCGCCAGCGCCACGCAGGATCCCGTGATGGCAGCCGTGCGCGTCCCGCCATCGGCCTTCAGCACGTCGCAGTCGACGATGAAGTTGCGCTCGCCAAGCAGGTCCAGCTTGGTCACGCTGCGCAGCGCCCGTCCGATGAGCCGCTGGATCTCCTGCGAGCGGCCGCTCTGGCGCCCACGTGCGGCTTCTCGCTCAGAGCGTGTGTTCGTCGAGCGCGGGAGCATGCCGTATTCGGCGGTGACCCAGCCGCTGCCGGTGCCGCGCAGAAATTGTGGCACCCGCTCCTCCATGCTGACGGTGCAAACGACCCACGTCTCGCCGAACTTCACCAGCGCCGACCCCTCGGCCTGCGGCATGAAGTTCGGTTCGATGCTCACGAGGCGGAGCTCGTCCTTGCGGCGGCCATCGTGTCGCGCGGTCACAGGCGTCCTTTCGTGCTCGAACGAGCGTAACCCTATCGCGGCCCTGCACGGCGCGGAAGCGCGGCTCGCCTATCGGCGGGGGCCTTGCCCACTTCCAGTCTGTGCCGTGTGGCGAATCTTCGACTCATCCAACTGTCATCGTCCGGCAGGTCGCCACTGCTCGGGGGGTGCGGCGTCGGCCGGCCAGATGCGAATCGCCACGCGCGTGATCTCTCGGTACGCATAGATGAAGAACGCGAGGAACAGCGGGAATCCCAGTGCGCGGCTCGCGACGACATATTGATTCTCCGTCAGCGCATCGAGCAGGAACAGCCGCCCGACGCCCGTCACGAGGTTCACACCGACGTTGATCAGCGTGAGCTTTACGAACACCGCGTGGTCGATCGGCATCACGGGCTTGATCGCCGGCACCATCTCCCGTGCGATTGCGCCGATCATCGGCCGGCCGATGAGCACCGAGCCCAGAAAGATCGCCGAGATCAGAAAGTCGTCGATCAAATTCTGCGCGACAAACGCCTTGCCGCTATCGAATACGAGGCCCACCACTGCCGATACGAACACGACCGTGAACGAGATGATCGTCAGCGCCCGGATGACGCCGTTACCGGGATAGCGCACGACCACGACGGCGGACACCAGGAACGACACGGCGATCGCGATCTGCGTCGAGGTGACCGAGTTCAGCACCAGGAACGCGACGGTAGGGAGGATGCCCACGAACACGTGAAAGTCCGGCCGCAGGTAGCCACGTCGCATCCGGTCTTCGGACATGTCGTCGAACTCGGGTTCGTTGGTCGCCGGGGCTTCGGGCTGCTCCGTCATCCGTAGATCATAGCGGCGCCACAGACGCCGCGGTGGGGCGTACGTAAGCTTCGGACCGACTCTGGGCTTCCGCATCGCGTCGATGCGCTTGATGCAGCCCCGGTATCGAGATTCCGCCTGGGCAAACTATGATCTACTCGATGGAGGACCTCGATCGTCACGCCAACGCACGGCGACTCGATCACCCGCGTCGCCACATCACCCGCAGCGATGCCCGCATCGCGTTTGCGCTTGAAATGCTGCCGTTGCCCGTATTTGGCGCCTTCTACGGTATGGCGCTCGCCGTCGGCGACGGCCCGGAGGCGGGATTCTTCGCCGCGATAGGATTGGTCAGCCTGATAGCGTCGGGCCTCGGCTGGAGCTATCTCGGCGAGTCGGTTACTGCCGCGAAGGTGTTCGTGGCGCGCCTGCTGTGCATCGTCGTTGCGACCGTCGCCGTCATCGGCACGTCGTTCACGCCGCTCGGCGTCATACTTGCCGGCGCCGGCTTCGTCATCGCGCTTACGACGCCGGCGCTCTCCGCGCTCATGCTGTCACTAAGGTGGTGGCCACGCACGAACGAGCCGGTGTGAGGTGGGTGTTGCTCGAATGTCCTGGACGCACCCGGAGCCGCGCGCTAGCAGCCGCCTGTGAACGGCTTGGCCGGCGCCCACATGTTCCAGCGGGCGGCCTGCGCCCAGGTCTGCGACGCGAAGGCCCAGTCGCGGAAGGTCGTGTTGTTGGCGCCCACGTCGGCGGCCTTCGCGAGGCCGACGTAGACCATGAGGACCGCGATGTTGTAGTCGACGCCGTCGTTGCCGCGCCACAGCGGCGCGGCGAGCGTGCGCCCCTGGGCGTCGCCCCTCGTGACGTCGGACCGTAGATACACGGTGCGGCCAGGCGTCAGGAAGATGTAGCGCAGGGCATCGAGCGCCCACTGGCCGCCGCACTGGCCGAGGTCGGGAGCGTCCATCTGGAGCATACGGACCTGGCGCCCGCCAGAGCAGGAGAACGAGTCGCCATCATGGACTTGCGCGATGACGCAGGCCTCGCCGGGAGGGCGGCCTTCGCGCACGGACGCGAGCGCAGCGAGCATGTTGATGCGGCCGGCCCCGGCCCAGTTCGGCGCGCTGCCGGGAATCAGCGGCGTCGCAGAGTTGCGGATGATGTCGGCGACCTGGAAGCCGTTAAGCCCGGGGTTCAGCGAGTAGATGAGCGCGGCGAGTCCGGAGACCTGCGGCGTCGAGAACGAAGTTCCGGCGCTGGATCCGTAGGGCTGGCCGCTCATGCAGGGGATGATGACGCCGCACTTGTTGGCGCCGATCGTCCCTACGATACCCTCGCCGACGGCGACGACGTCGATCTCAGGGCCGTAGCTCGAAAACGCCGCGCGACCATCGCCGCCGACGTTGGCCGCGCCGACCGCCAGCGCCTCCGGGAATGCGGCGGGGAACGCAACCCCGGGCCCGCCGCTGTTACCGGAAGCGGCGATCACGATCGCGCCATGTACGTTCATCGCCTCGATGATGGCGCCGCGCATGACCTCCGCCCGTTCGAAACCGCCCAGGCTGAGATTGATCACCTTGGCGCCGTTGCGTGCGGCGTACAGGATGCCGCGCGCTGCCGCGATGGAGTCCCCCGAGCCATAGCAGTCGAGCACCTTGACCGGCATGATGCGGACGCCGCGCGCTACGCCGATCATGCCCTGCCCATTGCCCGCGGCACCGATGACGCCTGCGACGAACGTCCCGTGGCCGATGTCATCGTGGACGAAACCGTTGGTGATGTTCTGGCAGCCCGGGCTGCCGTCGCTGACGAAGGCGCAGCCGTTGATGTCATCGACGCAGCCGTTGTTGTCGTCATCGCGGCCGTTGTTCGGCACCTCGCGCTGGTTGAGCCATATATTCGTCCGAAGGTCGGGATGCTGCACATCGACGCCGGTGTCGACGACCGCGACGATAACGCTCGGCTTCCCTTTTTCGATGTCCCAGGCAGCCGGCGCGCTCACGCGCTGCAGGTACGACGACTGCAGGCTGTAGAGAGGATCGGTCGGCTGGTCGGCGCTTATCACGCGCGAGACTCGTTCGGCGTAACGTATGCCGTCGATCGCGGCGAGCGTCTCAAGATCCCCGGCTGACGCCGCGACCTCGATGGCGTGGAGATCATCGAAGACGCGGGTGACTGTGAAGTGCGAGCGTTGAAGATTCTCCGTCGCCATCGTCGTTGACGTCGACGGCTCAAGGCCGAGGACGAATCTGACATCCGAGGCGGGCGCGGAAGGCTCAGTCACCAATATGGAGGCTGCTGCGACGGCGGCGAAGAGGGCTAGTCGAACGCTCATGCTACTTTTCGCTCGGAGACGCTTGAAACCTTCAAGGATGAGGCGTATGATACCGCAACCTCGCTAGCGATGCCCCGGCAAATCTCGACGGAGATTCAGCGATCTGGAGCGGACATGAACGTCCCCAAGAAGGTGCAAGGTCTCCGTTTAACTCGCGTCCTATTGCTCACGGTGGTCGTATCACTCGGCGTCGCCGCGATGGGCGCGCGCTGCATCGAAAAGGCATATGTGTATGTCGATGCTGACGGCTACACGCACATCACCGGCAGGATGGTGAACGACACCGACATCCAGGGCGCGCAGTTGATGTTGCGCGGGACGCTGTACGACGCGAACAACAACGTGATCGCGACGAAGGATGCGCCGCCGTGCCCGCCGGACCTGAAGCCGTACAGCGAGATCATCTTCGACATACGCTTCGACAACCCGGGCATACCGCCCCATGCGCGGTTCGACGTGCGGCTCGTCGCAGGCCGCGCGCTGCCGGCGCCCAAGGCCGATCCCAACATCGTGCTGTTTTCGAAGGAAGCGATCAGGTTCACGAACATTCCCTTCGTGCCCGGCATCCTTCCCTTTGACGAGGAAGACGTCTTGTTCGGATTTGAACTCAGAAACCGGACCAATAACTCGTACCCGGTCCAGGGGTGTTCGGCGGTCTTCGATAACCAGGGCAACATCATTCACGCTGAGAGCGTCGAACTGGTGCAGTTCGATGAGGACTTCAATATCTCGCCCGCGGTGTTGCGGCCACAACAGCTGACGTTCGTCACGATGATCGCCGATAACGTGCCGCGTGGACCGGTCCAGGTGCGGGCGTGGCTGTGGTTTGGCAACAAGGGTGAGCCGACATCAGATTGGCAGTACGTCGACACGGGCTATATCACGATTCAGACGATCAACTGGTAACTGACGACGCCGGTCGAGCCTGCCGCGCCCGCGCGCTACTTGTCGAGCCGCAGCACCGCCATGAACGCTTCCTGCGGGATCTCGACGTTGCCGACGCGTTTCATACGCTTCTTGCCTTCGGCCTGCTTCTCCAAGAGCTTGCGCTTGCGGGTCACGTCGCCGCCGTAGCACTTCGCTAGCACGTTCTTGCGCATCGCGCGGATCGTCTCGCGCGCGACGATGCGCCCGCCGATCGCCGCCTGCAGCGGCACATCGAACATTTGGCGCGGGATCAGCGACCGCAGCTTCTCGACGAGCACGCGCCCGGTCACCGCTGCGTTCTCGCGGTGCGTGATCAGCGAGAGCGCATCGACCGGCTGCCCGTTGACGAGAATGTCGAGCTTCACGAGCGCCGCTGCCCGGTACTCGGAGAAGCTGTAATCGAGGCTCGCGTAGCCCTGGGTGCCGGACTTTAGCTGATCGTAGAAATCGACCAGGATCTCCGACAACGGGATGCGGTACTCCAGGAGCACGCGCCCTTCGCCCTTCGTCGTGCCGTCGTCCTGCAACACGCCATGCTGCAGGTACTCCATGCGCTTGAACTCGCCGCGGTTGCCTGTCACAAGCTCCATCACGACGCCGATGTAGCGGTCCGGGCAGACGACCGAGATGTCCATCCACGGCTCGCGGATCTGTTCGATCTCCTGCGGCGGCGGCAACTCGGCCGGGTTATCGATGACGATCTCGTCGCCGCTGGTCTTGGTTACCTGGTATTCGACGCTCGGCGCCGTCGCGAGCAGCGCGAGGTCGTATTCGCGCTCGAGCCGTTCCTGCACGATCTCCATGTGCAGCAGGCCCAAAAAGCCGCAGCGGAACCCGAACCCCAGCGCCGTACTCGACTCCGGCTGGTACACGAGCGACGCGTCGCTGAGTTGCAGCTTGTCGAGCGCGTCGCGGAGCAGCGGGTACTCGTTGCCCTGCTGCGGATACAGCCCGGCGAAGACCATCGGTTTTGCGGGGCGGTAGCCCGGCAGCGGCGCCGATGCCGGCTTGCCGTCGTCGGTGATCGTGTCGCCGACGCGGCAGTCCTTGACGTTCTTCAGCCCGGTCGCGACGTAGCCGACCGCGCCGGCCGTCAACTCCTGCACCGGCGTCAGCGTCGGGCGGAAGACGCCGACCTCCAGCGCTTCGATGCTCATGTCGCGCACCATCAGCCGCAACTTGCGGCGCGTATCGGCGATGCCATCGACGATGCGGACGTAGGCGATGACGCCCTTGTAGGCGTCGTACTTGCTGTCGAAGATCAGCGCCCGCAGCGGCTTCGAAGCGTCGGCCTTCGGTTGCGGCACGCGCTCGACGACGGCCTCCAGGATCTCGTGTGTGCCCTGCCCCTCCTTGGCGGAAGCGAACATGATCTCGTCGCGCGAGAAGCCGAGCGAGTCGACTAACTCCTGCGCGACGCGTTCCGGCTCCGCGGCGGGGAGGTCGATCTTGTTGATGACGGGGATCAGCGTCAGGTCGGCCTCGAGCGCCAGGTAGACGTTCGCCAGCGTCTGCGCCTGGATGCCCTGCGCCGCATCGACGATGAGCAGCGCGCCCTCGCACGCTGCCAGCGCCCGCGACACCTCGTAGCCGAAGTCGACGTGGCCGGGCGTGTCGATAAGGTTCAATTCGTACTCGATGCCGTCCTTCGCGGAGAACGCCATGCGGACGGCCTTTGCCTTGATCGTGACGCCCTTCTCACGCTCGAGGTCCATCGCGTCGAGCACCTGCTCGGACATCTCGCGCTTCGAGATCGTGCCGGTCTGCTCGAGGAACCGGTCAGCGAGCGTCGATTTGCCATGGTCGATGTGGGCGATGATGCAGAAGTTGCGGATCCGCGATGCTTCCATGTGGGTACAGGGTAGCGGTTGGACGCGGGAAGCGAGACGCGGCGAGTGGGGCGGAAAACCGCGCCCCTAGACCACAGCGACGAAATCGGCCACGATCGCACCCCTCGACGTAACGGAAGGATCCGGACGGATGAAGCTTGCGTGGCTGGCTGCGGCATGGATCGCCGGTGTCGCCGCCTATGCCACCTTCGACACTGACGCGTGGCTGATTGCCGCCGCGCTGCTGCTCGCTACCGCCGCGATCGCCGTCGCGCAACGAGATGTGAGGCTCGCGATCTACGCGCTTGCGCTGCCGGCATTGTTCGCCGTCGCGATCGTGCGCGCTGACGCCGCCGAGCCGCGCCTCGCCGAGGACGCGGCGGCGCACTACAACGACGGCGTGGCGATGCGCTTCCGCGGCGTCCTGCGCGACGATCCCGAGACGCGCGACACCTCACAGCGCTTCGCGATCTCGATCAGGGAAGTGCAACTGCTGGGCGAGTGGCGCCCGGCGTCGGGCGGCGCGCTCGTCCGCGTCGGGCTGCTGCCGTCATACCGCGCCGGCGACGTGGTCCAACTCGAAGGCGCGCTCGAAGAGCCGCCCGCGCTCGACGGCTTCGACTACGCCGACTACCTGGCGCGACGCGGCATCCAGAGCGTGATGCAGTACCCGGAGGTGCGTCGCATCGGCCACGAAGGTCTGCCGTGGCATCGCGAGATTACCCTCGATGTTCGCCGCAAGCTTTCGCACGGGCTCCTACTGGCGCTGCCGGAGCCGCAAGCGTCGCTGGCGCAGGGCGTGCTGCTCGGCGAGCGCTCCGCCTTGCCGCCCGATCTGATCGAAGAACTGAACGTCACGAACACGTCGCACCTCGTCGTCGTGTCTGGCTCGAACGTTGTGCTGGTGGCGTCGTACGTCACGCTCGCGCTGGCGTGGATCGTCGGCCGCCGCCGTGCGATGTGGCTTTCGATCGCGGCGGTGCTGGCGTACGCGACGCTCGTCGGCCTGTCGCCGCCGGTCGCCCGCGCGACGATCATGGGGTTGCTGCTTGTCGTCGCGCAGCTCTCCGGTCGCCGCACCGACGGCTTTACGTCGATAGCGCTCGCCGCTGCGCTGATGACCGCGCACGACCCGACGGCAGTCCGCGACGTGTCGTTTCAACTCAGCTTCGCCGCCACGGCGGGCATCGCATCGCTCGCGTCGCCGTTGCGCCACCGGATCATCGCCGCGCTGGCGTGGCTTGCGCGCCGCGACGAACTGCCCCGGTGGACGGCGCCGCTGGTGGCCGAGCCGCTGGCCGTCACGATCGCGGCGATCGTCGCGACGACGCCGCTGCTGGCGCTGAACTTCGAACGCGTGTCGCTCGTCGCGGTGCCGGTGAACATGCTGATCGTGCCGGCGTTCCCGCTGATGCTCTGCTTCTCGGCGCTCGCGGCGGTCGGCGGCCTGATTCCGCACGCGCACCTCGCGCTCGCGACGCCGGCGTACCTGGCGTTGTCCTACTGGCTCGCCGTCGTCGGATGGTTCGCGGATCTGCCAGCCGCGGCCACGTCGATCCGCGGCTACTCAACGCCGATCGCCATAGGTACGTATGCGGCGCTGTTCGCCGCGATCGTCGCCGCCCGGCGCTGGCTGCGAATCACCGCCGTCGCGCGGCTCGAGGAGTCGCGGCCGTTCAGTCTGCGCGGCGTGCGTCCGCTTGCGGCCGTCGCCGTGCCCGCGTGCGTGCTCGTCGCGACGGTCGGCTTCATCGCGCGTCCCGGATCCCCGGACACGCTCTCGGTGACGGTGCTCGACGTCGGTCAGGGCGATGCGATCCTTATCGAGACGCCCGCAGGGCACGACATTCTCGTCGACGGCGGTCCGGGCGCCGCCGTCGTCCGCGCGCTGGGCGAAGAGTTGCCGTGGCATGACCGCTCGATCGACATCGTCGTCGTGACGCACGCGCAGGCGGACCACGCGACGGGGTTGCTCGACGTCTTCGACCGTTACGACGTCCGGCGCGTAATCACCGGCGCGGACGATCAAGACTCGCTCGTGGCGCGCGCGATCACCGACGCGATCCACGACGAACGCGCGATACACGACGTCGTGACGGGCGGCACGACGATCGATCTTGGCGACGGCGTGCTGCTCGAAGTGCTGTCACCTGCCGTTGATGGCGACACGAGCGGGAGCGCGAACGACAGGGCGCTGGTGCTACGCATCGCGTGGGGTGAGGTGAGCTTCCTGCTCGCGTCGGACATCGAGGCGGCGACGGAGCGCGGCCTCGTCGCGTCGGGCGCGCCGCTCGGCTCGACGGTGCTCAAAGTGGCGCATCACGGGAGCGCGACGTCGACCACACGCGAATTCCTCGACGCGGTGCGGCCGGCCGTCGCCGTGATCTCGGCGGGCGCGGACAATTCGTTCGGGCATCCGCACGCCGACGTCCTCGCGCGTCTCGACGATTACGCCGAGACGTACACGACCGCGACGGACGGCACCGTGCGGCTCCGCACGGATGGACGCCGGCTGTGGATCGAGACGGCACGATAGCGGACAGCCGTCGGTCGCTGGTCGTCGGGATCGGAAGGCGACCCGCATAACGTCATCCTGAGCGCACGCGAAGGATCCCCTCACGGCGACCCCGTCACCCCGCACACCACCGCGCCACATACCGTCATGCAGAGCGAAGCGAAGAATCTCTCGCGTGCCAGAGCCAGTCGCGCGCCCTGCCGCCATCACGTAGAGCGAAGGCGGGCAACAACGCAATAGCGCATCGCAACAGCCGAACACAGCCGCACGGACTGAATCCGCGCTCCATCAACCACCTCGCGCCGCCAATCGCTAGTGCCTCGAAACGCTCCGCGTTCGTCAATCGACAAGCGTAAGATCGCCCAATGTCTCTACGAGCTTCCGCAGCCATCCCCATCGTCGAGCCGGCGCGGCGGCCCGGCTGGGCACTCAATCAAAACGACTCAATCAAGATCAGCTTCAAACCAGCCCGTTTTGAAAAGCCAAAACAAAATCAATCAAGCTGTGCGTTCGGGTTCGGTCTCGCGGCCGGCTGGCGCCAGGCGCCCGGCACGTCAGAGATCCCGCGAATGTTTTCACGTGAAACATTTGTTCTGCCGGGGGTTACGCGACCCTGCTGCGCAGCCCGTAGAACACCAGCACCAACCAGAACGCGCCCGGCCCGAAGATCGATGCGAACGCCGCCGCTAGCGACTGCGGGTCCCAGCCCTCGAGCACCAGGTCGCGCTGCCCCTCGATGATGTAGGTCACCGGGTTGATCGTCGCGAGGAACTGCAGCCAATCGGCGAACACCTCCTTCGGCGCGAAGGCCGGCGAGAGGAACAACAGCGGGAAGAACAGCAGGAAGCTCATCTGCGCCGCCTGCGCGCTGCCCGTCTTCAGCGCGATCGCTACGCCGATGCACGAGTACGCGAGCCCGAAGAGCGCGCTCATCAGCAGGATCACCAGGATGCCCGCCGGACCGGACTCCATGCCGGAGCCTGTCACAAGACCGGCGACCAGGATGATCGTCGAGAGGACGGTCAGGCGTATCGCATCCGACGTCAGGCGGCCGAGTACGAGCGACAGGCGCGGCGCTGGCGTGAGCAGCAGCTTGTCGAAGTATCCGCGCTCGATGTCGGTGACCAGCGCCAGGCCGGAACTGCCGGCCGCGCCCGCGACGCCCTGCAAGATCGCGACGGGCAGTTGAAACGCCACGTAGTTGTCGACGCCGAAGCCGCGGCTCGCGACGTTGCCGATTGCACCCACCGTCACCGCGAAGAAGAAGATGGGAATGAACAGGTTCCCGAACTCCAGGACCGCCTGGCGGGAACTCTCACGCAGCGAGCGGCCTGTCAGCCAGTAGGTATCGATCATCAGCCGTCTCATCGGTGCCCTCCGGTTGCGGCTTGTGCGTCGCCGCCTTCGCTTGTCAGGTGGCGCCCCGTCGCGCGCAGGAATACGTCGTCCAGCGTCGGCCGCGCCAGCGTCACTTCGCGCGTCCGCACGCCGGCGTCGTTGAGGATCAGCACGATCCGTGGCAGAGCGGCGCTGCCGTCAGGGACGTAAACAACGAGCGAGTCCTCGACGACGCGCACATCCGCGACGCCTTCGATGCCGCGCACGGCGTGCTCTGCCCTGGCAAGCGCATCGACGTGTTCGAAGCGCACCGTCACGACGTCGGTGCCGATGCCGGCCTTTAGCTCGGCCGGCGATCCCTGTGCGACGATGCGCCCGGCGCTCATGATGGCGACGTCGTGCGCGAGACGGTCGGCTTCCTCCAGGTATTGCGTCGTGAGGAAGAACGTGACGCCTTCGCGCCTGTTTAGCTCACCCACGTATCGCCAGATCGCTTCGCGGCTGATCGGGTCGAGGCCCGTCGTCGGCTCGTCGAGAAAGACGATACGCGGGCGGTGGACGAGCGACGCGGCAAGGTCGAGGCGGCGCTTCATGCCGCCGGAATACGTCTTCACGCGGCGGTCCGCGGCCTCCTCGAGATCGACGACGCGCAGGAGGTGCCGGACCCGGTCGCTGACTTCGCGCGGCGGCACCTGATACAGCCGCGCCTGGAGTTGCAGCAACTCGCGTCCGGTCTGGACGTCGTCGAGGCCGGCCTCCTGCAACGCGGCGCCGATGCTCGTCCGTACGGCGTGCGCCTCGCGGACGACGTCATGGCCGGCGACCACCGCCCGCCCGGACGTCGGCCGCAGGAGCGTCGTGAGCATGCGGACGGTTGTCGTCTTGCCGGAGCCGTTGGCGCCGAGGAACGCAAAGATGGCGCCCTCATCGATCGAGAGGTCGATGCCGTCTACGGCGCGAATATCCGGGGGGAAGTGCTTGGTGAGCGACTCTGCGAGAATAGCGGGCAATTAGCACCTCCTGGTGACGATCGTATGCCAACGCGCGCCTGACCGCATCCACGGCCGCTTGCGAGTGTATGTGGTGCAGCCACGGGCACGATATTCCGCCGGGATGCGGAATTCGCAATTGCTGGTGGGGCGTGGGGCCGGGATTCTCCTGCTTGTCAGGTTCCCCCCAGATTCCCTATACTGGGGCAGAACTCTGAAACTAAACGTTCAGAAGTGGGCCGCCGCCCACTTTTTCGTTCGTTTGGTGACTACGACGGAGAGCCCATGAAGAACGAATTCATCACAGCCATCAGCGCGCTCGCGGCAGAAAAGAACCTGCCGCGGGACGTCGTGTTCGAAGCGGTCGAGGTCGCGCTTGCCTCTGCGTATAAAAAGGACAACCTGGCCCAGTCCAACGTCGTGGTGAAAATCAACGCCGAAGACGGGAGCATGAAGGTCTACACGCAGAAGTCCGTCGTCGACGAGATCGAAGACGAACACATCGAGATGACAGTCGACGAAGCGCGGCGGTTCAAGCCCGATGCGAACGTCGGCGACGTGTTGAGCTTCGAGGCGACGCCCGCAAACGCCGGCCGCATCGCCGCGCAGACGGCGAAGCAGGTGGTCTTGCAGCGACTGCGCGAGGCCGAGCGGGAGGTGGTGTTCGAGGAGTACTCGGGCAAGGAAGGCGACATCGTCTCGGGCGTTGTGCAGCGCATGGAGGGCCGCAACGTCATCGTCGACCTCGGCAAGACCGAAGCGGTGCTGCCGCCGCCAGAGCAGGTGCGCACGGAGCACTACCGGCCGCAGCAGCGCGTCAAGGTGCTCCTAGCAGAAGTGCACAAAGCGGCCAAGGGCCCGCAGGTCGTTGTTTCGCGGACGCACAAGGACTTGCTGCGGCGGCTCTTCGAGCTGGAAGTGCCGGAGATCTTCAAGGGCATCGTCGAAATCAAGTCGATCGCGCGCGAGGCGGGCTACCGCTCCAAGGTGGCGGTGTGGTCGCGCCAGGAAGGCGTCGATCCCGTCGGCGCCTGCGTCGGCATGCGCGGCATTCGCATCCAGAACGTCGTGAACGAGCTGAACGGCGAGCGCATCGACGTGGTGCAGTGGGATCCGGAGCCGTCGCGATTCGTGGCGAACGCGCTGAGCCCCGCGCAGGTCGTGAGCGTCGATACGCGCGAGGTCGAGAACACGGCGGAGGTCGTCGTGCCGGACCGGCAACTCTCGCTGGCGATCGGCAAGGAAGGCCAGAACGCGCGTCTGGCAGCAAAGCTCACGGGCTGGCGCATCGACATCAAGAGTCAGTCGGCGTACGAGCAGGAGCTGGCCGAAAAGGGTTTGACGCTCGAGCAGGTGCAAGCGGCACAACGCGAAGAGACGCTCCAGCGAGCGCGCGACGCCGCTGCAGTTGCCGAGGAACAGCGAGCCGCCGCCGTCGCGGCTGCGTCGACGCGGGCGCTGACGCCGGAAGAAGAGATCGCGCTGCAGTACGCGGAGCAACCGGAGCCGGTGCCCGCCGCCGCGGAAGTCGCCGAGGCGCTGCCGTCGCAAGAGCCCGCCCCTGCCGTCGCCGGCGGCCCTGCACGGCCGCAGATCCGCTTTGCGGAGGAGCTGGTGCGGCAGCCGTTGGAGGAATTGAAGCCGGCCGCCAAGAAGAAGGGTGCGGGCCCTCCCGGGCGGCGTCGCACCGACGAGGAAGAGGCTGCTCGCCTGGCGGCACAGCGTGCCAAGAAGAAGGGCGGTGCGCGCCGCATCCTGCCCGACGAGGAAGACGACGAGGAAGACGAGTACACGGACCTGATTCGGTAAGATGGCGACGAAGGCGAAGGGCGGACCTCGTCCCAGGCACGTTCCGCAACGGACCTGCATCGCTTGCCGTTCGACCCAGGCCAAGCGCGGCCTCGTGAGGGTCGTCCGAACGCCTGAGGGCCGCGTCGAGATCGATCCGACGGGCAAGAAGAACGGGCGCGGCGCCTACGTGCATGAGACGCGGGCCTGCTGGGACGAAGCGCTAAAGCGGGACCGTCTCGCTCGCGCGCTCAAAGTGACGATAGAACAAAGCGACTATGAAGGGCTCAAGGCGCATGCCGATGCGCTGGCCACGGAAAACGGAAACGAGATTACATGACGACGAACGCTGCTGAGACCAAGACCATCGAGGTGCCGCGAGTCCTCTCCGTGAAGGAGTTGGGCGACTTGATGGGCGTCTCGCCGGTCGAGGTCATCAAGGAGCTGATGAAAAACGGCGTCATGGCTTCGATCAACCAGGTGATCGACTTCGAGACGGCCGCGATCGTCGCGTCGGACATGGGGTTCGATGCCGTCGAGGTGCGGGCCGCGGAGCAGGCCGAAGTGCCGGTCGATACCGAAACCGGCGGATTCAAGGTCGTGGAGGAAGACGGCGCGACGCTCACGGCGCGTCCGCCCGTCGTGACGATCATGGGGCACGTCGACCATGGCAAGACGAGCCTGCTCGATGCGATCCGCGAGACGAAGGTAGCTTCGGGCGAGGCCGGCGGGATAACGCAGCACATCGGCGCCTACCAGGTGCGCGTGAACGACCAGAACATCACGTTCCTGGATACGCCGGGCCACGAGGCGTTCACCGCGATGCGCGCGCGAGGCGCCCAGGTCACCGACGTCGCCGTGCTCGTCGTGGCGGCCGATGACGGCGTGATGCCGCAGACGAAGGAAGCGATCGACCACGCGAAGGCGGCCGGCGTCCCGATCGTCGTGGCGATGAACAAGATGGACCTGGAGAGCGCGAACCCGGACCGCGTCAAGACGGAACTCTCCGAGAACGGCGTCGTGATCGAGGAGTGGGGCGGCGACACGCCGCTGGTGCCCGTATCGGCGCGCACGCGCGCCGGCCTCGACGACCTCCTGAGCAACATCCTGGTCGTGTCGGAAGTGCTTGATCTGCGCGCAAATCCGGACCGGGCGGCGATCGGCATCGTCGTCGAGGCCGAGATGAGCAAGACGCGGGGACCGCTGGCGACCGTGCTGGTGAAGACGGGCACGCTCAACGTGGGGGACCATGTCGTCGTCGGTGAGACGACGGGCCGTATCAAGGCGATGCTCAACGACCACGGCAAGCGCATCAAGACGGCGGGCCCATCGGAGCCTGCCGAGATCCTGGGCCTGGACGCCGTGCCGCGAGCGGGCGAGATCGTGACCGTCGCGCCCGACGAGAAGACCGCTCGCGCGACCGTGCTGGAGCGAGTGCGCAGCCGCGAAGCGGCAGCGATGCACCAGCAGCAACACGTTTCGCTCGACACGCTGTTCGGCGAGATCAGCGCCGGCAAGCTCAAAGAACTCAATCTCATCGTAAAGACCGACGTGCAGGGCTCGATCGAGCCGATTCGCACGTCGCTTGAGCGCCTCTCCAACGAGCAGGTGAAGGTGAAGATCATTCACACCGGCACCGGCGGCGTCACCGAATCCGACGTCATGCTCGCCGTCGCGTCGAAGGGTGTGATCATCGCCTTCAACACGGGCGAAGAGGGCGGCGCGCAAAGGCTGGCCGCCGATGAGAAGGTGGATATCCGGCACTACAGCGTGATCTACAACATCGTCGAGGACGTCGATAAGGCGCTGAAGGGCATGCTCGAGCCGACCTTCAAGGAGGTCGTTACCGCGCACGCGGAGGTGCGGCAGGTGTTCCGCGTCGCGCGCCGCAACTCGATCGCCGGGTGCTTCGTGCGGGACGGGTCCGTGAACCGCAACGACACGGCACGCCTCATGCGTGGCAGCGAGATGCTCCACGAAGGCAAGCTCACGAGCCTGAAGCGCTTCCAGGAGGACGTCCGCGACGTCGGGACGAACTTCGAATGTGGCGTGCAGATAGAAGGCTTCGACAACTTCCAGGAGGGCGACGTCATCGAGTTCTTCCGCATGGAACGCGAGACGTAGCGCCAGCCGTAGCCAGAGGCGAACACCATGTCCCGAAGGACCGAACGGGTGAGCGATCTCCTGCGAGACGAGATTAGCAACCTCGTACGCAACGAACTGCAGGACCCGCGTCTCGCCGGGCTCGTAACGATCACCGACGTCGATGTGTCGCCGGATCTCCGGCGCGCGGATACCTACGTGAGCGTGCTCGGCAGCGACGAGGAACGGGCTTCGACCATGGAGGCGCTCGAACACGCGCGGCCGTTCATCAAGCGCGAGCTGTCACGCCGGCTCAAGCTTCGCTACACGCCGGACGTGCGCTTCGTCAGCGACAAGTCCATCGAACGCGCGCAGGCGGTGACGGACATCCTGCGCAGGACCGCGGCTGAGCGCGGCGAGAGCCTCTAGCCATGGCATGGATCGCCGGCGACCGCGTCGTCCTGCGTGCCTGGGAGCGCGAGGATGTGCAGGCGCGCTGGGAAGCCGATCAGACCGCCGACGCGACGGAGATGCGTCTCCGCGACTGGCACGAACCGCCGCGCTCGCTCGCCTATCGCGAGCAGGAGTTCGAAACGGCGATCGCGGAGCCCGACGAGCACGTCGTAGCGCTGATCATCGAAGCTGAGGGCCGCGCGGTGGGCGACATCAACCTGTTCGAGATTGACGCACGCAACCGGCGCGCCTCCGTCGGACTCAGCATCTGGCGGCCGGACGACCGCAACAAGGGCCACAGCACCGACGCGATGCGGGCGCTTCTGCGATGGGCCTTCGGCGAATACAACCTTCATCGCGTCGAACTGTCGGTCGATCCGGCGAACGCCGCCGCCATCCGCGTGTACGAGAAGCTGGGCTTCGTGCGGGAAGGGTGCCGTCGCGAGGCGCACTTCGGCGGCGGCGGCTTCGTGGACGACCTGATGATGGGGCTGTTGCGGCCAGATTTCCGGGAGTAGGGTCGACATTCTCATCCGAGATTGCCGCGGGAAGTAGGCGGACGGGGCGAATGGCAATGGGGCACGGCGGACATGGCGGGAACGTCTCCGCGGGGGGCGATCGGAGAGCGCTTGTCCTCGCAGGCATCCTGACCGGAGTCTACTTTGGCGTCGAGCTGGGGCTCGGGTTGTGGACGGGTTCGGTGGCGGTCACGTCCGATGCGTTTCACACGTTCTCGGCGGTCGGAGGCGTGCTCATCGCGCTGGTAGCGCAACGGCTCGGCGAACGGCCGGCGTCGGAACAGCATACGTTCGGGTGGTTCCGCGCGGAGATCATCGGCGCCCTGTTCAACGGCGTGTTCTTGGTCGTCATGGCCGCGTACGTGTTCTGGATGGGCGCGATGCGGCTCATGGACCCGCATCAGCTTTCGACGAATGTGATGTTGCTTGCGGCGTTCGGCGGGATCGCGACCGAGGTCGTCGCCTTCTGGCTGCTCTACGAGCGCCAGAAGGGCAATCTCAACATGAAGGGCGCGTTCTGGCACGTCATTCAAACGTTCGTTGGGAGTCTGATCATCATCGTGTCGGCGCTCGTGGTCCGGTACACCGGCTTCCTGGAGATCGATCCCATTCTCGGGATGGCCTTCGGCGTGGTCCTGTTTTGGGCGTCATGGAGCATCATCGGTTCCTCGCTGCGCGTCTTGCTGCAGGGCACGCCGGAGGGCTTCGACCTCCGGGCTGCCATCGAGGCGCTGGAAGGTATCGAGGGGGTCGAGGATGTCCACCACGTGCACGCATGGAGCCTGACTTCAGGTCAAAACGTATTTTCGGCGCACCTGCGCGTCCGCGACTACGGTGCGAACGGAGAGCGCATCCTGCGCGAGGCGAGCGACGATCTCAAACACCGATTCGGCGTGTACTTCTCTACGGTCCAGGTCGAGGAGAAATGTCTCTCCAGCGAACGTGATGCCGCCGCCATCGACATCACCGGGAAGGCCGTCTGACGCGTGGGTCCCCTCGACGCGTTCGTGGTGATCGACAAGCCATCTGGGGTCACGTCGTTCTCGATGGTGTCGACGATGCGGCGGCTCACCGGCGTCCGCCGCATCGGGCACGCGGGCACGCTCGACCCGCTGGCGACGGGCGTGCTGCCGCTCGCGATTGGCCGGGCGACGCGTTTCATCCAGTATCTCGACGATGAAGCCAAGACGTACGTCGCGAAGGTGCGCTTCGGCGTCACTACCGACACCTACGACGCCGACGGGGAGGTGACGTCACGTGCCGATGCTTCGCGCCTTACCCGCGATGCGATCGAAGGCGCACTGGCCACGTGCGCTGGCGCCATCGAGCAGGTGCCGCCGGTGTATAGCGCGATCAAGGTCGCCGGCAAACCGCTCTATCGCTACGCCCGAGAAGGGGCCGCCATCGAAGTCGCGCCTCGTGTCGTGCGCATCGATGCGATTCGGCTGCTCAGCTTAGCCCCAGACCGCGCGGAAGCGGAGATCGAAGTCAACTGTGGCAAGGGCACGTACATCCGGTCGCTCGCGCATGACCTTGGCCAGCGCGTGGGCTGCGGGGCGCACCTGACGGCGCTGCGACGCACACGCAGCGGCGGCTTCGGCATCCACGAGGCGCATGCCGTGCCTGAGATTGAGGCAGCCGCGCGCGAAGGCTGGCTCGAGGACCTGCTTCTGGCGCCCGACCGCGCGGTCGAACGGCGGCCGGCGGCGATCTTCTCCGAGGCACGGGAGCGCGACGTGGTTGCGGGCCGCGTCGTCGCCAGCGAGCGGTCGTCGGCGGCAGATTTGTGCCGGGCGTACTCGGTCGATGGCTCATTCCTGGGGTTGCTCCGGAATCTGGACGGGCGTCAGTGGCATCCTGAAAAGGTGCTTGGGAGGGGCTGAAACGGCTCAAAAGGCTCTATTTTCCAGATTCGGCACAGATTCAGACCAGATAGCGGTCAGATTCGCTTGACATCCCTTGGGAGCGGTCTATTATGCGAACGACCACGCTCAAACCCAAAGAACTGCTTAATGGTGTAAGCGGTAAAGGGATGAGGACGCGAGCATCGCTCGGACGACTGCCATAGGAGGGATTCGGGATATGGAAGCCTACTGCCTGAAGTGCAGGACGCAGCGGGAAATGCAGAACCCGACGCCTGTCACGATGAAGAACGGCAAGCCGGCCACGAAGGGCGTCTGCCCGGTGTGCGGCACGGGCATGTACAAGATCGGCAAGGCCTCGTAAGAAGGCCCGGGACAAGTGAAACGCGAAGGGGCGGCACCGTGTACCGCCCCTTTTTCGTTGCCGTCTGCGCTTCGGTCCGAATCCGACGCTAACGTGCCTGGCTGCGCCCCCGAACTGCTTCCCCACGGTCAACCGTCGCCGCGCTCGACCGCGTGGGCCTTTTCTGCCGCCGCTTTCAGACGGTTGAACCTGTCGCGCCTCAACATCCGGTGGCGCTAACGCGTCGCTCGTGGGACCATCGCGGACGTTCTCGAATGTTAAGCCGTGCGCGTTAACCTTTCGCGCTCGCGGCGCGTTGATCCGATCGAAGCTCGAACGGAATCGCATGTGACTCGAAGCAGGATCTTCCGCGTGATCGCGGCGGCGGCAGTCCTCTCGGCCGGATTCACTGCCGCCGCCTTCTCGCTGCGCGCCTACGGGCCCGAGGAGTCGTGGAACGTCTTCGCGGCGGCGACGCCCACGTTCACATCGACCCCCACGCACACGCCCACGTTCACGCCGACCTTCACCAACACGCCCACACCTACGGTGACGCTGACGCCTACGCCGACGTTCACGCCAACGCCCTCGGTGCCGGCGCCGAACCCGCCGCCCGTCCCCGGACCGGAGGTCGCCGGTGAGCGCTGGATCCTCGTCGACATCGCCCGCCAGACGACGACGGCGATGATCGGCGAGACAGCGCTCTACACCGCGCTCGTCACGACCGGCAAGGAAGGGTGGGAGACGCCGCGCGGTTCGTTCCGCATCCAGTACCGCGTCGAAAACGAAACGATGACGTCGGCGGCGATTGGCGCGGAGGAGTACTACGTGCTGGAAGACGTGCTCTGGACGCAGTACTTCACGAACGCCGGGCACGCGCTGCACCTCAACTACTGGCGCGACGAGTACTACTTCGGGTCGATCCCTTCGAGCCATGGCTGCGTCGGCATGCGGTACGCGGACGCCGAGTTCTTCTGGCGCTTCGCGAGGAATGGCACGCGGGTGGAGATCATCTAGTCGCTGGTCGCTGGTGACGCGGGGGGCGACCCTAGCCGTGCCGGCCGAATCCACGCGCCAGTGGCCAGTTTGACGCGAAGGACCGCCGCGGAGGCGGAGGAGGCGCGCAGCTGATCGTTGCCGCGACGAGGTATCCGGCAGACGCGACGACGGCCACCACGAGTCCGAATCCCGCCTCGATAACGCCGCATGGATCGCTGAAGCAGTTGATGAGCATGCCGTCGTACACCGGATCCGCATCACCAACGACAGTCATCCGAAACCAGAGGCTCGCTATTAGCATCACTCCGCCGGCTGTGAGCGCCCAGCGAGCGAAGGCCTGGCGTCCAATGCCGCCGCCGGCGCCCAGTGCCGCCACGAGCGCGGCGTTGATAGCCGCGACGAGCACGATCAGCCCTTCGATCCGCTCGACGCCGAGTTCCGACCATCGAAATCCGGTCGCCCAGGGCATGAATGTGCTCGCGATACCGGTCATCGCGCAGGCGAGCGCAATCAATGCGAACGGGCGGCGGATCTCGCTACTCGAACCAGACATCGGTCTGCTCGCCCGCGGGCACGCCGAGAATCAGCACATCCATCTCGCCGTCTGACGTGTGCCAGACGCCCGGCTTGATCACGACGAGGTCGCCGGCGGTGATCTCCTTCTTCTCGTCATCGAGTGTGATCGTGCCGCCGCCACTGAGGACGTAGTAGAACTCGGTCATCTCGCGGTGGTAGTGATAGCGGCTGTCTTCGATGCGCAGGTGCGAGACGTTGGCGACCGGCGTATCGTCGTGCGTCACGAGTGTGCGCCGCCAGCCGCAGACGCCACGTTCGGTCTCGATCTCGCTCAGGCGGCGGATGAAGTACTTGGCGTTCGTATCTGTGGTCATCGCGTGAGCTCCTTATGAAGACATCATACGCTGGTCGTCGGTCGTCGGTCGTCGGTCGTCGGTGGGCGGTGGGCGGTGATCGGTCGTCGGTACGCTGCTCCGGCTTCTTGTCCGCTAGAGCAGGGTCGCTGACGCCGGGTTGGCGTACTCGTCGAAGCGGCCGCTGACGTTGGCTTCGGCTGAATACTGCTGGTGGATGTACAGCCGGTGGCGCAGCGTCCACGTCTCGCCGCGCTCGAGCGTCAGCGGGCCGTCGAAGTACGGCAGGTTGGTGCCGACCGGGCCGTAGCCTCGCACGAACCACGCGTTCGGGTGATTCCTGTTCGACGGATGGTCAAGCATGGCGATGCCGAAGATCTCCTCGTCGCGCCCGACGGCTCGCGTGAACGGACCGGAGACGTCGACCCACTCGGCGCGCTGGGCGTGACAGTCCGGCGAGCCTTTGGCGCCGTTCGAGCTTGTCATCGTGCCGCCGTCCCACTCGTCGATGATGTCGGCGACGCGAAACAACGGCAGCGCGTTCTCGTTCGTCTGGCCGAAAGTCACCGCGTCTGCGTGCGGCGTGAATTCGGCTTCGATATCCCAGAGTCGCAGGCGGCCGCGCAGCCGGTACATGCGGAAGCGCCTCACATCGTCCAGCAGTACGGAGCCGCCTGGCGCCACCCACTGCGCGCGTTGCTGGAAGCCGCCCCATACGGGACCGGAGACGATCCAGTCGAACGAGCGGTGCACGATGCGTCCGTAACCGGTCCCGACGTGCGGGCCGTAGCCTTCCTGCATCGCCGCCGGTTCCAGGTAGAAGTCGACGCCGTTGAGGTCGCCGCACGCGTACCAGAGCGAACGGTGCCACGAGTGGTCGGGCGGGCCGTCGTCGGTGATCGACTTCGGCTGCGAGCCGTCCGTCGTGCCGACGCCGGAGTCGGGGCGGCCGCTCGGCGCGACGTTCGGCCAGAAGTACGGACGGTAGTTCGGCAAGCCATAGTGGTAGATCGTCTGCAGCAGGCCGCCGTAGTACACGACGATGCGTCCGTTTTCCTCCTGGTGGTGCAGCGCGACGCCGCGCGACTCGGCCTGCGCGGCGGGCCGCAGCGTGTACGGTCGCTTCTCGCCTGGCGCCAGTTCCTTCACGTGCCACGATGCGCGGGGAGCGCCCGTGACGACATCGATCTGAGCCGGCGTGGCGTCGCCGGATTCCTCGTCGATGGCATCCCAGGCGTTGTCCGACCAGCCGCCGTCGGGCAGGGCACACTCCGCGATGAAGTTCTCTCGCGGCGCGGTCACGGGGCCGAGCTGGATTGCGAATGGCATGGTGCTTAGCGTACGCGCGGAGCGGGCGAGTGGCTAGCGCTAGCGGACGAGGACGATCTCGATGCCGATGTCGACGCTCGCCCACTTGCGATCGGCCGTCATCACGGGCAAGCCACGGAGCACCGCGAGCGCGAGGCACGCACGGTCGCCGAGGGAGAGGCCTTGCCTCACGGTGAGGGGATGGAGCCTCGCTGCTTCGAGGGCTTGTTCCATGTTGAAGTCGATGGTGGGTAGTGCGAACGAAGAGAGCACGGACTTGATTTCGTCCAGCGACACACCGGACTTGGCGAGGTGGGATGCTACCTCGGCGAAGTTTACGGAGGAGATGATCGCCGTCTGGATGGCCGCGATCGCGCGTTGGTAGCCGGGCTCTCGTTTGATTGCCGCCAGGACAGTTGACGCATCGACCACGCACTCACGTCCCGGCGTCGTCATTTTTCTCTCCCCATTCCGCTCGTCGATCACGTAGGAAGGCATCCGTCCAAGACGTCTCACCGGGCACGTCGTAAGCCCGGAGGATCTCGTGCGCTCTTCGGAAACCAGCCTGCGGGCTCATGAGTACAAGCTCGTCGTCTTCGACGCGCCACGGGACGATGCCACCGCGGCGCAGGTGCAGGTGTTCGATCACGTGGCCCGGGATCTGGATGCGGCCGTTTTCATCCATCTCCATCTGCCCGAAGAGCTCGGGTTCGCCCGACTCGGCTTCGGGATCGTCGGGCGTCCTGCGTTCCACAGCTTCCTTAGCTTCCTCCTCGCGCGTGAGGACGTTGCGCACGTGCTGGTAGCTAATGCCCAGAAACGCGGCGATTTGCGAGCGCGTGTAGCCCGCCGTACCGAGGGCGCGAATCTTGGCGGCCTTGGTGGGAAGCGCTTGCGTGAGCCTCAACATACGGTCGCGTTCGTCGGGCGTGGGTCCGTGCGCAAGCGCCATCCGGAGCATCCTTTGGCACTGACTGAACTGACTGACTGACTAACAGAGTCAGTTATGATTGTGACTATAGACCTTGGGAAGGCACGACGTCAAACCCGTCCGCTGGAATCTGCGAGTACCAGGGGTCGTCGCCGGCAATCGGGAACGTGACGCGCTGGCCGGTCATCGCAGACTTGTACATGCCGGTGATCAGCTCCATCGAACGGCGGCATTCGTCGATGCCGACGAGCGGCGGTGCGCCGTCGATCGCGTCGATGAAGTCCGCGATCATCGGAACGTGCAGGTGCTTCGGGGTCTCCGGGTACAGCTCGGTTGCTTCGCGCGCGGCCGCTTCTGCCACCGGGACGTCGAGAGAGCGCAGCAGGAAGGGTTCGCGCGTCGGGTCGTAGGGCGATTCGCTCGACACCGCCTGCAGGTCATCGCCGAAGATCTCGAGCCGGCTGCGATTGTCGTGCGCATTGACGGTGACGATGATCTGGCCGACGGCGCCGTTTCGGAAGCGCACCGTCGCGAGGGACGTGTCTTCAACCTTGATGTCGAGCTTGGCCGTCACCGCTTCCGCGATCACCGACTCGGGCTCGCCCATGAACCACAGCAGCATGTCGATGCTATGGATGCCGTGGCCCATCGTGACGCCGCCGCACTCCTGCGCCCACGTCCCGCGCCACCAGACGTCGTAATACTCCTGCGAGCGTTGCCACAGCGTCTCCGACAGTCCGAACCGCAGGCGGCCGAAACGGCCGGCGTCGAGCAGCGCCTTCACCTGGCGCGCGCCCTGGCCGACGCGATGCTGGAATACGCCCTCGAAGACCGTCCCCGATGCCCGCTGCGCCTCGGCGATCGCGTCGATACCGGCGAGGGTCGGCGCGACGGGCTTTTCGCAGATGACGTGCTTGCCTGCGCTCAGCGCCCCGACCGACTGCTCGACGTGGAGGAACGGCGGCGTGCAGATGCTGACGGCCTGCACATCGGGGCGGTTCAGCATCTCGCGCCAGTCGGTGAAGACATGCTCGATGTCGTAGGTTTCGGCCTGCTTGCGCGCCGCGACTTCCGAGATGTCGGCGATGGCGATCACGCGGGCCCGGTCGCGATTGGCGCGGCCGCGATAGGCCAGCAGATGCGAGTGGGAGATGCCACCGGCGCCGATCACGCCGACGCCGATTGGTTCTCGCAGGTCAAACGGCCGCGCCACGGGGGAGGGAGCCGGCTGCGCGGTGGTCATCGGGCGGGTGCAGGCGCGGCGAGCTGCACGGCGGCGAGCGCGCGGCGCACGGCTTCGCATTCCTGCGCATCGAGGTCGAGTAGGGGCGGGCGCATGTGCGCGTTGGGGATGACGCCGAGTTGCCGCAGGGCTTCCTTCAGCCGCGCTCGATAATTTCGCACGGGCGGCGCGAACAGCGCGTCGGCGAGCGGCTGCACGACTTCATCGTTGATACGCTGCGCATCTTCGTAACGGCGCGCGGCGATAAGACGAAACATCTCGACCTGTTCGGCGATCGCGATCGTCCCGAAGCCGATGAGGGCTCCCTCGGCGCCCAGCACGAACGACTCGAGGATGAAGTTGTCGTTCCCGGTCAGGAGCTGGATGCGCCGCGGTGCTTCGTCGAGGATGCGGCGCGTCTGCACGAACTTCACTGCATCAAACGATGCTTCCTTGATGGCGACGACGTTCGGGATCTCGATCAGGCGCAGGAGCGTCTCGCGCGAGAACAGCACGCCGGCGAGCGCGGGCTGGAGCTGGAACAGCACCATAGGCAGCGGCGTCGCATCTGCGATCGCGCGGTGGTACTCGTATGGCACCTCGGGCGGCAGCGGGTCGCCGGCGAACGCCGCGATCGGGAATACGACGATGCCATCGGCGCCCGCCGTTTCTGCATCGCGCGTGAGTTCGACGGCCTCGGCCGTGTATCGGGCGCCGATACCGGCGAGCACGGGCACCCGGCCGGCGACCTCTGCGGCGTAGATGTCGAGTACGCGCCGCTTCTCGTCGCGCGAGAGATGCGGCGCTTCTCCGGTATCCATGTTCACGGCGACGGCCGTCAGTCCGTCGAAGCCGATGAGCCACCGGATGTAGGTGCGGAGCGCCGCCTCGTCGATCTGGTGATCGGCGGTCAGCGGAAGGAGCGTCGCCGGAATGAGGCCGCCAAGGTCGAGGTCACGCATGGTCTGCTTGCTCTCCGATGCAGGGTGATTGTAACAGCGCGTCGTGAACTGTTCATGCCGAGTTAGCGCGCCTTTAACAAGCGGTGCGTAGAGTAGGCGTCGCAAGGGTCAATCGAGACAACGCTCCCCCGTCTCGATCGATCCTGATGATCGAGCCGGCGCGCCAAACCCCGCATGGATGCGCGCCCGGCTCCTTCTGCGCTAGCGCGCCGCATCGCGTGCCGCGCGGAACAGCGAGACCAGGTCAGGGTACTTCTGCAACGTCGCGCCGCCGTCGGCGTAGAAGATCTCGCCGGTGATGAAGGAGGCGGCGTCCGACGCCACCAGCACCGATAGCCCGACCAGGTCCGCCGGCTGCCCGACGCGCGCGAGCGGCGTCTCGGCGACGATCGCTTCGCCGACGCCGGGCAACTTCATCCATTCGGTCATGCGCGTCTCGATGGCCCCGGGACCGATCGCGTTGACACGTATCCCATGCTCCGCCAGTTCGAGCGCAGCGACCTTCGTCATCATGTTGACGGCGGCCTTGGAGCCGCAGTAGGCGGCCATCGCCTTCGCTGGCATCTTCGCGCTCGCGGACGAAACGTTGATGATTGAGCCACCGCCGCGGACGCGCATGGCGCGCGACTCGTGCTTCATCGATGCGAGCACGCCGAGCACGTTCGTGCGCCAGATCGCCTCCGCCACCGCCAGGTCGTTGTTGCGTATCGTGGACGTCATGCCGCCGGTGCCGGCGGCGTTGTACGCGACGTCGAGGCCGCCGAAGCGGTCGACCGCAGACTGCACCGCCGCCTCGATGTCCGCCTCGACCGTGACGTCCGTGCGATGTGTCGCGCAGGCGTCGCCGATCTCGGCGGCGATCGACGCCAGCGCCGCTTCGTCGCGGCCGCAGGCGACCACCTGTGCACCTTCGGCGGCGAATGCAACGGCGATCGCCCGGCCGATGCCGTGCGTAGCTCCGGTGACCAACGCAACTTTGCCTGCGAGCGCACTCATGCTTTGCCTCCTATCCGGGCGTGAAGACGTTCTTGCCGTCCGAGGACTGTGTCACATGTCCCTTCGTGCCGATGAATTCGCGTTGTGTCATCGACTCGAGCAGCGACACGTCGTGGGGCGTGTTCGCGATGAACCGGCGCCCACGCGCCCCACGGCCGATGACGATACCGAGGCCCGGCGCGCCTTCTCGTTCGAAGACGACGGTATACGTCTCGACGGTCGCCGCGCCCTCAGGGTCAGCGATGAACTCGGGGTGCGGCTCCGCGTCAATCGTCGCCTGGTCGAGCGTCGGGTCCGTGCGACGCCATTCGTTGCGAGGCGGCTGCGCGGACCAGACGGCGACAGAGTGCTTCGTGACGTACCATCCGTTGCCCGTCGTGAGGCCGATGGCCGCGCGGTCGCCGCGCAGCCGCTGCGTCATGGCGGCGATGCCGTGCGTGACATAGTTGTTCCCCGGGCCGCCCGCGTACGGCAGTCCGCCGGTCTGCGTCAACGGACGCGGGTCGCCGGGCGCGATGCCCAGCGCGTCGCGGCCGATCTGCACCGCCGAAGGGAAGCAGGAGTACAGGTCGAAGTGACCGATGTCATCGATCGCGACGCCGGCCATCGATAGCGCACGTTCACCCGCGACGCGGATTGCCGGCGACGAGTGGTAGTTAACGCGCTCGGTGACGAACCAGTGGTCGGTCGCGTCTCCGCAGCCCCAGAGATAGACCCACTTCTCCTCCGAGACGCCCAGCCTTCGCGCGCCGGCGACGCTCGTCATGATCAGCGCCGCACCCTGGTCGACGTTCATGATCGCGTTCATGTACTTGGGGTAGGGAAAGCTGATGTAGCGGTTGGTCTCGCTCGGCGTAGCGATCTCCTCGGCGAGCCGCTTCTCCTGGAACCACGCATGTTCGTTCCTCGCCGCTACCGCCGAGAACTTCGCCATCAGTTCGCCGATCGCGCGCTGATGTTCGTCGATACTGCGGCCGTAGTGCGCTCGGAGCGCATTCTCGAACAGGGGGTAGATGCGCGTGGGGATCGTCGCGCCGTGCGCGGCTTCGATCTCATTGACGCCGTTGCGCGTGTCGCCGACTTCGGGCGGCGGGTTGCCGCGCGCTGACCAGCCGAGGTCGACGCCCATCGCTCGTGCCTTGCGCGCGGAGTACATCGACTCGGCGCCGGCGATCAGCGCCAGGTCGATGCCGCCTTCGTGGATCGCTTCGGCGACCTCGTTGACGATCCACTGCGGCGTGTTGCCGCCGACGGCCGTGTAGATCGCCTCGCGTGGGGCGACACGCAGGGCCTTCGCCAGGTCGAGCGCGGGCGCCTTCGACGGCCACGACAGGACGTTGATCGCGCGAAGGGCATCGAGCGAGGTGAGCAGTTCAGGCGTGGCGCTGTCGGCTTCGGCGGCGCGCGCCGCGGCGGCCATCAGGCCAAGTGGTTCGAGTGGCCGTTCGGCGCCGGGGCGCTGCGTAATCTGCCCCACGCCAACGACGATCGGTAGACGGTCGTCCATGACACCTCCGGGCGTCATGGAACCACAAATTGATGTTACGGTCGCTGGTCGTTTGTCATTGGTCGTTTTCGAACCGACTACTAGCATCGACTACCAGCACCATCGACCAGCGACCAGCTTGATATACTTCGGGCGATCGCGGCGCCATCGTCTAGAGGCCCAGGACGCCGCCCTTTCAAGGCGGAGATCGCGGGTTCGAATCCCGCTGGCGCTACCACTTGTCTGCCATCGGACCATGTAGGTGGTCCGTCCCGAGAACGAGGTCTGCCTGATACGGCCGGCCTTCTCCGCTTCGCCCGGATTCGCGGCAGCCGGTGACTGGAGGGATGTGCGTGGACGCTGACGCTCAGGATGTCGACTTCCATGCACTCGTCGACCAGGCGCCGGACGCGATGATCTTCGCGGGCCTCGACGGCATCATTCAGACGTGGAATCCGGCCGCCGAACGCATCTTCGGGCACGCCGCCGCCGCGGCTATCGGCCAGTCGTTGGACATCATCATCCCGGAGTCGCTTCGCCAGGCGCACTGGCAGGGGTACGAACGCGCGCTCGCGGCCGGCGACACGAAGTACCGGGGCCAGTCGTTGCCGACGAAGTCGATGAAGGCCGACGGGTCGCCGATCTACGTCGAACTCAGTTTCGCGATTGTCCACGATGCGGACGGTCAGGTGATCGGCGCGATGGCGCAGGCGCGCGACATCACGGAGCGCTTCGAGCGTGACAAAGTGACGCGGCGCCGGATCCGCGACCTGGAGGCGGCGCAGGAAGCCGCGAGTGCGGCCGCCGAAACCGCGTCCTGACCGCATTTGTGCGAACGCGTGCGCTCATCGACGGCCGACCCGGCCGCGGTGCGCCTTTGTCGCTGAGCGTGCGATTTACCGCTCCCGCCGTCTGAGGTATCGTCGCGAGTCAGGCTCACGTGCTGATGCGACGGGAGGTGCGGTCATGGAAGTACCACTGCTGGTCGGCGATTTCCTGCGCCGCGCGGCGAAGCTCTACGGCACGAAGACGGCGATCATCGATGGCGAGCGCAGCTTTACGTACGGTGAGTTCCAGGCACGCGTGAACCAGTTGGCGCACGCACTGCCCCGCCTCGGCGTCGCGACCGGCGACCGGGTGTGCATTCTCAGCCCCAATTCGCACTTCTTCCTCGAAAGCTACTACGCCGTGGCGCAGATTGGCGCGATCATCGTGCCGCTGAATTACCGGCTTGCCGCCGCGGACCACGAGTACATCATCAATCACGCGGGCGTGCGCGTCGTGCTCGTCGACTACGAGTACACGCGCATGATCGACGAGATCCGCCCGAAGCTCGAGACGGTCGAGCAGTGGATCGTCGCGCAAGATGATGGTGAGGCGGGCGAGGGCTGGCGCGACTGGGAGCGTCTCATCGCCGCGGGGCCGGAGACGCCGACGCCGGCCGTCGTGCAGGACGAGAACGACGTCTTCTCGATCAACTACACCTCCGGCACGACGGCGCGCCCGAAGGGCGTCATGCTCACGCACCGAAACTGCTACATCAACGCCTACAACTTCATCGCTCACCTGCGGATCCAGCACGACGACGTCGAGCTGTGGACGCTGCCGATGTTCCACGCGAGCGGCTGGGGCGGTCCGTTCGCGATCACAGCGATGGGCGGCACGCACGTGGTGCTGCGGGCGCCCGTCGCCGCGGACTGCTACCGGCTGATCGAGCGGTACGGGGTGACGTTCGCCTGCATGGCGCCCGCAGTGCTCAGCGCGATCCTCAACTATCCCGACAAGGACAAGCATCGGATCACGACGAGGCCGCGATTCACGATCGCCGGCGCGCCGCCGCCCGCGGCATTCATCGAGCGCATGGAGCGCGAGCTCGGGTGGGAGTTCATGCAGATCTACGGCCTGACCGAGACATCGCCGATCCTCACCGTCTCGACGCCGGACATGCATGTGGCGAAGGAGGACTACGCGCGCCGTGCCCGGGCCGGCGTGGAGGCCATCGGCACGGATATCCAGGTGCTGGACGACGACGGCAACCCGGTGCCGAAGGACAACAAGAGCATCGGCGAGGTGTGCGCGCGCTCAAACGTCGTGTTGAAGGGGTACTGGCGCCAGGAGGATGCGACCGCCGCCGCGATCTACGGCGGTTACTTTCACACCGGCGACCTCGCCGTCTGGGACGAGCACGCGAACATCCACATCGTCGACCGCAAGAAGGACGTCATCATCTCCGGCGGCGAGAACATCAGCTCGCCGGAGATCGAAGACGCTCTGTACCGTCATCCGGCTGTCCTGGAGTGCGCCGTCATCGGCGTGCCGAGCGAGAAGTGGGGCGAGACGCCCAAGGCGGTCATCGTGCTGCGCGCGGACGTGTCCTGCACCGAGGAGGAAATCATCGCGTTCAGCCGCGAGCACCTGGCGCACTTCAAGTGCCCGACGTCGGTGGACTTCGTGGCGTCACTGCCGCGCACGGTCACGGGCAAGCTGCAGAAGTTCGTGTTGCGCGAGCACTACTGGGCGGGCGTCGAGCGCCGCGTCAACTGACCGAAGGGGAATGCGATATGTGGTGGGAAGACCTCCTCTGGGGGTTCTGGAACGGCCTGAGCGCGTGGGTGATCCTGATTGCCCACGTCTTCGACGCGTGGGAGCGGTTCCCGTTCTACAACAGCGAGCGCGGCGGCAACTGGTACGACTTCGGGTTCCTGGTCGGCGCCGGATCGCCGTTCCTCGGGATGTTCGGTCGCGGTAGCGGCAACAGCAAGCGAAGGTAGCTGACGCCGGCTGTCAGCAGGCCGGTTGGCGGCGGCGCGGCGTGCTGCGAGAATGCGCACCATGGCTGAACGCATGACGACGCGGCAGGTGCTCGATGAGATCGCACGGGAGCGAACGCGGCTGATGGCCGCGATCGACGCCACGGGCGCCGGCGCATCGACGCTTCCGGTGACCGACGAGGGCTGGACGGCGAAGGACGTGCTCGCGCACCTGATCCACTGGGCGACGCAGGTCGCCTACGGGCTCGGCCGAGGTCGAGCCGCCCCCGGCATATGGTCGCCGAGCGCATGCGCCGTAAGGCTGCCGGACTTCCCGACACGATGCCGACCGGCGAAGAGTCGAACGCACTCGCCGTCGCCTACTTTCGCGACATTCCGATCGCCGACGTGCGGGCTCAGTTCGAGCGGCTCGCGGAGGTGATCATCGAACGCGCGCGGATGAAGTCAAACGATGACATGAACGCGGCGGGACCGTGCCGTGGTCGCGGAGCCGCGTGCTGTGGCAATTCATCGGCGGCGATACGTTCCTGCACTGGCCGCTGCACAGCGACATGATCGAGCGGGCAGCGACGCGATGAATGCAGATCGCCCGGCGCATCTCAACGACTACAACGCCGCCGCGTTTCAACTTCGCGACGTGGTCGATGCCTATCACCTGCGGACGCCCTACCCCGAGTCACTGCCGCCATTCCTGTTGTCGCTCGCGGTTCCCGCGGGCGGGCGCGTGCTCGAGCTTGGTTGCGGCACCGGCGAGATCGCCCGCATGCTCGCGCCCGACAGCGAGCGCGTCGATGCGGTGGATGTCTCGGCGCCGATGCTGGAGCGCGCTAGTGGGATGCCGGGAGGCGACCATGCCGCGATTCGCTGGCTTCAAGGCCGCGCGGAGGACGTGGAGCTTGACCCGCCCTACGCGCTGGCGGTCGCCGGAGACTCGTTGCACTGGATGGACTGGGAGACCGTGCTGCCGCGGATCGCTGCGGCGCTCGCTCCCGATGCCGTGCTGGCGATAGTCAGCGCGGTCCCCGTGTCGCAGCTCTGGTCGCCGGCGCTCCGTGACCTGTTCGCGCGCTACTCGGTGATCCACAACTTCGTCGAGTCCGACCTTATCGATGAGCTTCGCGGGCGAGGCTTGTTCGAACCGATCGGCGAGACCGCTGGAGCATGAGCCGTTCGAGCGGAGCGTCGATGAGTACATCGCATCTCTGCACGCGACTGCGGGATTGCCGCGCGAACGCATGGGCGAGGACGCCGCGCGCGCCTTCGACGAAGATGTGCGTGCGCTCGTTGGGCCGTATGCCTCGGGCGGCGTGCTTGCTCTCGGAGCGTCGGCGTCGGTGCGATGGGGCAAGCCTGCGACATCGGCGACCTAGCTCTCGAACGCCTCGAATGTCCCGTCAGCCGCGCGCCTCATGGCGACCACGCGCACGATCGCATCCCGGTTCAGCGGCCCGTAGATGTGCGGATAGAGGCGTGCGGGATCTTCGTAGCGGATGTCTGCTTGGACCTTCGACTTGTCGATGACCAGCGCCACAAACGCGCGCGGGTCGTCGCGGTAGTAGCGGTTGGCTGTCTGGATGAGATTGGCCGCGCCGTCGGTGCAGTGGATGAAGCCATCGGCGGCGAAGGCTTCCGGCGCGAAGTCGGTGTCTTCCGGCTGCGCCCGAAAGTACTCAGCCGGCACGAGGTGATGTGTGAGATCGTCGGGGCTATGATCGGAGTCTCTAGCTTCCAGCATCCAGCATCCAGCCTCCAGTGTCCGACAGGCAACAGCGGAGTGCCAGACCTCAGGGGACTTCGACCTCGTCCATCACGGCGCGGACGATGTCTTCGGCTGTGGTGTTCTCCGCCTCCGCCTCGTACGAGACGACGAGGCGGTGCCGCATGACGTCCATCGCGACGGCCTTCACGTCGTCCGGTTCGACGTAGCCGCGGTGCTGGACGAACGCATGGGCGCGCGCCGCCTGTGCGAGATAGATCGTGGCTCGCGGCGACGCGCCGTACTCGATCAGCGGCTTGATGCGCGCCAGCCGGTATGACTCCGGCTCGCGCGTGGCGGCGACGAGGTGCACGATGTAGTCCCGCAGCCGATCCTCCATCCGCACGTCTTTCAGTACGTGCGACGCGGCGACGATCGACTTCGGATCGGCGACGTGCTCGACGGCCGGCATCTCGTCCGGGGCGACGAACCGGTCGAGGATGCGCTTCTCCTCCTCGCGGGAGGGGTAGGTGACGATCACCTTGAGCATAAACCGGTCAAGTTGCGCTTCCGGCAGGGCGTACGTGCCCTCGTGCTCGATGGGGTTCTGCGTGGCCAGCACCATGAACGGATCCTCGAGCGGAAACGTCGTGCCGCCGATGCTCACCTGGCGCTCCTGCATGGCCTCGAGCAGCGCCGACTGCACCTTCGCGGGCGCGCGGTTGATCTCGTCGGCGAGCACGATGTTCGCGAAGATCGGTCCCTTGCGGACGTGAAAATCGCCATCCTGCGGGCTGTAGATCGTCGTGCCGGAGATGTCGGCAGGCAGCAGATCGGGCGTGAACTGGATGCGCACGAACGTGGCGTCGATCGTCCGCGCGAGCGTGCTCACGGTCAGCGTCTTGGCCAGCCCCGGCACGCCCTCGATGAGAATGTGGCCGCGGCACAGCATCGCGATGATCAGCCGCTCGACCAGCACGTCCTGGCCGATGATGACTTTCGCCACCTCGCGCTTGACGGCATCGATGAACGACCCCTGGTCGCGGACGCGTTCGGTGATCGCGGCGATATCGGTGGTCAAGCAGCCTCCTTCGCGAGGAAGTCTAACGAAGTGGCTGCCGGTCGGTGGCCACCGACGGAGATTATGGCGGCCCAGACAGGGTCGTCTCCAGCAGGCTGCTTGTCCCGCGGCGCGTCGCTTTGCTTCGGCGCCGACCCGGCGGCGGTTTTCAAACTCCGCGCCAGGCGCGTGCCGTGCGGAAATTGTTCTTGAATTTTAGCCTCCGGCGCTGATCTGGACGCGGGCGAGGTGTACGGGCTGACCCCGCCGGCGCGATTGCAGCGCTTCGATCTCGTGCAGGGCCTGGTAGAGCAGCCGGTTGAGGTGCGCTTCGTACTTCGAGAGATTGATCAGCACCTGCTCGGGCGGGATCCTTCGCTCGCGGCGCATGCGGTCCTGCTCCTCGAGGACGAATGCGCGGTCCCGGCCGCACTGGTCGATCTGCTGCGCGAGGTGGGTTGCGACTTCCCGCATGACGGCTCCGGTCTTGCGGGCGCGCGACCGTGCGACCGAATGCACGACGGCCTGCATGAGGCCCGGCGTCCAGGCTGCTTCGCCATCCGCGTTCATCACTTCTTCATTGGCGCCGACGGCATCGAGGGCCGCGGCGAACGCGTCGCCCGCGGCGGAGCCGATAGCCCGCAGGGGATCGCCTCGAGTGCCGAGCGCCGCGAGCGCTTCTTGCGCCCCGGCGAGCAACTCTTCGGCCCGCTCGACGGCAGGGTGCGTCCATCCGTGGCGCTTCTGGAAATCGAGCGGCACGCGTTCGCGGGCGGCCGCTGCCAGGTCGGTCTCATACGGCGCGATGCGCCGAAGGCGGTGTCCTGCCTTCCTGGCGTCGTCGCCAGACCGGACAGGATCAGGGGCCTGCAGGGCGCGCTGTATCGCATCGACGACGCCGCCGGTCCGTCTGAGGTGGATGATGATTGACGTCGGCAACACGCTGTACGTGACGACGCCCAGCGCCGCGCTGTGGCTCGATCACGATACCGTGCGGGTCGAGACCGACGGCGTAACGTCGCTGCGCGTGCCGCTCTTGCGGCTTTCGGGCATCGTGTGCTTCGGCGCGATGGGATCAGCCCGCCGCTCATGGCGCGGTGCGCGGAGGACGGATGCAGCCTGGTGCTGCTCGACCGGACGGGTGGTTTTCGCGCCCGCATCGAAGGGCGGACGAAGGGCAATGTGCTCCTACGCCGCGCCCAACACCTTGCATTGTCGGACCCAGAGCGGCCGTTGCAACTGGCGCGGCAGTTCGCTGCGGGCAAGCTGCAAAATTCGCGCCATGTGCTGCTGCGGGCGTCGCGCGACGCGCAGGATGAAGGCGACCGGGCTGTGCTCGTGCGGGCGGCTGAGTCCCTGACTGAGAGCGTCGTGGAGCTGCGCGCGCCGGCCGACCTCAACGTCGTGCGCGGGATCGAGGGCGATGCCGCGCGCACGTACTTTCGGGCGTTCAGCGCGATGGTGCGGGAGGAGCGGGCCGCGTTCTCGCCAGGGGGACGGACGCGCCGTCCGCCGCGCGACCGCATCAACGCGCTGCTGTCCTTTTTGTACGCGCTGCTGCGTTCCGAGTGCGAGAGCGCGCTCGAGGGCATCGGGCTCGACCCGCAGGTCGGCTACTTGCACGCGCTTCGGCCAGGTCGGCCGGCGCTCGCGCTCGACCTGATGGAGGAACTGCGGCCTGTGCTTGCGGACCGGATCGCGCTGACGCTCGTAAATCGCAGGCAAGTGACGCCAGATGGCTTTCGCGAGCTGCCGGGTGGCGCCGTGTACCTGAGCGATGAGGCGCGTAAGTCGGTCCTCGGCGCGTGGCAGAAGCGGAGCAGGAGGTCGTGGAGCATCGCGTGATGCGGCAGAAGGTCCCGCTCGGCATTGTGCCGCATATCCAGGCGCGGCTGCTGGCGCGTCACCTGCGCGGCGATATCGCCCATTATCCGCCGTTCTTGCACCGGTAGGAGGTCGGCCGATGGAACTGCTCGTGGCGTACGACGTTGCGACGGACACGAAGGAGGGGAGACGGCGGCTGCGACGCGTCGCCAACGTGTGCGTGGCGCACGGTCAACGCGTCCAGAAGTCGGTCTTCGAATGCGTCCTCACGGAGGTGCAGGTTGAGCGGTTCACCTACCGATTGCTCAAGGAGATCGAGCCGTCGCAGGATAGCCTGCGGATCTATCGGCTGCGGGAGCCGCGAGAGCAATTCACGCAGGTGTTCGGCGTCCCGCCGCCGCTCGACTTTGGCGGGACGCTGATCGCGTGATGCGCGGACCGGCGGCTCCGGTGTCGCACTCGCAGGGTTCGCGCAGGAAGCGAGGGGCGGAACTGCGCGTCCGGCGGCGCCACGTACTCCCGAAGCGGACGAAAGGAGGATTGCCGGCGGGAGGCGCGTGGTGGCTGAAGGGGAGCGCATCGCGGCCGGTGCGGATCTATGTCTGAAATAGCCGTTGCACCCGACGCGCGCGTCGGGTGAGGATTGAAACTCAACGGCGACGAGTGGCGCGCGATCGAGAACATGTTGCACCCGACGCGCGCGTCGGGTGAGGATTGAAACGGGTTGCCGTACACCGGCACGCTCACCGCGTGCGGTTGCACCCGACGCGCGCGTCGGGTGAGGATTGGAACCCGGCGCGCTGTTGTGGGACGCGCGTTACGTCGGGTTGCACCCGACGCACGCGTCGGGTGAGGATTGAAACTTACCCTGCTCCGTGATGGCTTTGCTGACGTAACGTTGCACCCGACGCACGCGTCGGGTGAGGATTGAAACGTCGTACGAGTATTGAAGTTTCACGCACCCTCCAGTTGCACCCGACGCACGCGTCGGGTGAGGATTGAAACGATAGGTGGAAGCGCAGTCCCCGCGATCGACGCGTTGGAGGCTGGAAACTCGAGCTGCGATGTCAGCAGGAGCACGGTGGTGACCCTAGGGGCGCACAGCGGTGCGCCTCCTTGGCGCTTGACACCGTGTATGTCCGATTACGAGTGAAGCTCCACGTTAGGTACCGTCGCCGTCACGCCGGACGATTCGAGATCGGCGATCTCCGCGTCGCTGATTCCGAGCAGGTCGCCGAAGACCCAGTTGTTGTGCTCGCCGAACATGGGCGGCGGGATGCGCACGTGCGCGTCGTCGCCGGACATGCGCCAGACGGGCCCTTCCATCTCCCACGTGCTGGCGTCGGCGTGCGTCACTTCCTCCCAGAAGCCGCGAGCGCGGAAGTGCTCATCGGTGAGCAGCGACTGGATGCGCAGCACTGGCGCCGCCGAGACGTCGCGCGCCTGCAGTTCACGCGACGCTTCGTGCTGGGTGCGCTTCTTTGTCCAGGCGGCGACGATCGCATCGAACTCGTCGTGGTTGCGGCGTCGCGACACGACGTCCGCGAAGCGTGGGTCGCGCGCCAGTTCCGGACGTCCGATGCCATCGCACAGCGACACGAACTCGGCATCCGACCCGACGGAGATCGCCACCCATTCGTCGTCCGTCGCGCAGGCGTAGACGCCCTGCACGCGCGAGATGTGCCGGTTGCCCAGGCTCTCCGACGGCTCGCCGCTCATCTGGTACGCCAGGATGAACTCGCCGATGTTCCCCATCAGCGCTTCCCACTGCGCAACTTCGACGTGCTGGCCTTCGCCGGTGCGGTCGCGGTGGCGGATCGCGGCGAGCGCCGACGCGGCCGCGATGGCGCCGGCATTCGGGTCGCCGTACGCGATCGCCGACTTGTGCGGGCCCATGCCCGGGTAGCCGCTCAGCGATGCCAGGCCCGAGAGCTGCTCGACGTTCGTGCCGTACGCGACGTGGTGCGACTCGGGACCGCTCTTGCCGTGGCTCGGCATCGAGACGAGGATGATGTCGGGCTTCGCCTCGCGCAGGCGGTCGTAGTCGAGTCCGAGTTTGCCGATGACGTCAGCGCGGTAATTCTCGAAGACGACGTCGGAGATGGCGGCGAGCTGCAGCGCCAGTTCGCGGCCGCGCTCGGTCTGCAGGTCGATCGTGCAGCCGTACTTGTTGCGGTTGTTGTGGTTGAAGTACGCCGACTTGTTCCACCAGCGCTCGGTATGGCCGCCCAGGAAGTGCAGCGACCGCAGCATGTCCCAACTGCGGGCTGACTCGACCTTGATCACCTCGGCGCCCATGTCGGCCAGGAGCCGCGTGCCAGATGGGCCGGCCCAGACCATCGTCAGGTCGAGGACGCGGATGCCTTCGAGGGGAAGCCGGGAGGGCGGAGGGCGGAGGTCGGCGCTCATATCACGGCCGCCGCCGAGAGCAGGGCGAGGTCGCGCGGGGTCATGCTCAGAAGCTCAGTGAATACCTCTCGCGTGTGCTCGCCGAGGCGTGGCGCCGGGCGGAGCTCGGGTGGCGACGCCGGCATGCGCGACGGCGGTCCGGCATAGCGCAACGTGCCGGCGTCCGCATGCGTGACCTCGCGGAAGAAGCCACGCTCGTTTAGGTGCGGGGAGTCCAGCAGGTCGGCGATCGTGTTCACGGGCGTGATCGGGGCCCGAAAACGGCCCGCCCGCTCATAGGCCTCACGCTTCGTGACGCTGCCCGCCCAGAGGAAGAACTGCGCCGACAACTCGTCGTCGTTGCGGAGCCGCGCGCGGTTGTCGGCGAAACGTTCGTCTGTCGCCATCCAGCCGGCGTCCAGCGCCTGCACCAACTGCGGCCAGTTCTTGGGCATCGCGTGGATGCCGATATGACCGTCGAGCGCGGGGTAGATGCCGACGACCGCGGACGAGAAGTTGCCGCGCCGGGAAGTCAGCGCGTCTGAGTGCCGGTACGCGTAGTCCGGGAAGTAGATCTCGAGAATCGCCGCCATCACTTCGACGCCCGCAACCTCGGCGGTGCGACCGATACCAGTGCGCTGCGCGTCGAGGAGCGCGGCGATCGTGGCGCCAAACGACCACGTGCCGGCCTGGTACTCGGCCTGGTAGCCGCCATTCTGCAGCGGCTCGCGGTCGGGGTCGCCCGTCAGATAGTGCTGGCCGCCGGCGGCGTAGGCGGCGATGTTCGACGGGCGCCAGTTTGCGTACGGGCCGGACTGCCCGAACGCCGTCACCGACGTGACGACGAGGCGCGGGTCGAGGGCGTGAACGTCGTCCGGGGTGAGCCGCAGTCGCGCCAACTCCGCGGGGCGTTGATCGAGCACCACGGCGTCGCAGCGCTCGGCGAGACGCAGCGCGAGGGCGCGGCCGGTCGGCGTCGCGACGTCGAGCGTGATGCTGCGCTTGCTCGCGTTCAGCCAGAGGAACAGCGCGCTCTTCTCGCGATGAGGGATCTTGTCAGGGAAGGGACCGTGGCCACGCGACTCATCGCCGACGCCTGGTCGCTCGGCCTTGATGACGTCGGCGCCATAAGTCGGAGAGGAGGCGCGTACACCAGGGGCCGGCCACTCCAGACGTCAGATCGAGTATTCGGACATCCTGGAGCGGACCGGCCACCGGCGTTGCGATCTAGCTCGACTTAGCTCGAGGACTTCTTCGCTGCGCGCTTGCGAGCGCCCTTCTTGG
>JBBDXD010000022.1:68103-286990 GCA_040902535.1 Dehalococcoidia bacterium
CGGCGGACTTGCGTGCGGTCTTCTTGGCGGCGGTCTTGCGTCCGCCCTTCTTGGCGGCGGACTTGCGTGCGGTCTTCTTGGCGGCGGTCTTGCGTCCGCCCTTCTTGGCAGCGGACTTGCGCGCGGTCTTCTTGGCGGCGGTCTTGCGGCCGCCCTTCTTTGCCGCAGCCTTTCGGATGGACTTCTTCGCGGCCTTCTTGGCCGGCGACTTCTTCGCGGCGGCCTTCTTCGCCGAGCGCTTGCGGGTGGCCTTGCGCGCAGACTTCTTCGCCGGCGCCATCGGCATCGCCATCGGTTCTTCCATGGCTGGCGAATCCCACGTCATCTGCGACGATGGCGTTTCCAACGTCATTGGTTCCGACATATAGAGACTCCTTTCCTCCTTTGACAAGGTGCCCTCAGAACGGTGGGGCGTCATGTTGTGAGACCCGCAGTCGTCCAGCGGGCCGGGTTCCTGATCAAGATGGGCGCGCGCCGCGGCGCCACGCCCGTCGCCGTACGCCATTATCGTACGCCCGTGCGTCAAGTCGAACGATCGCCGGGTCTGCGTGCTCATGCCGTCGCGCGGTGTCGTGCGAGGTGCGAAGGTGCGCGGTGATGAAGGCCATGCGTCGCTGTCATGCGGAGTGCCACTGCCCCGCGGTGCGCCCGACGGCGGGAGTCCTCTATGAGGTCGGCGCTAATGCTAACAGAGTGCCGCGTCATATGGAACGAGGAAAATCATCTTGCGCGGGACTTCTTGCTGGCGGCTATACTCAGCCAACTTTTCCAGGGGCGAGATGATGATGATCCACAGGACGGCTTCCGGCCCCGCGACGGCGGCGGGCAGCGCGAAGATCGCAGCGTTCTCGATCGCCGCTGCGGCAGCCGCGCGGGCCAACTTTCGTCGACGACCCTGAGCAGGATCACCGCTACCGAGCGAAAGCGGCCCACCCGATGAGGTGGGCTTTGTTGTTGGAGGGACAGGCATGATCGAGGGGACGACCGTCAACCTTCGCGCGCCCGACATGAGCGATCTGGAGCGCAATCATCGCTGGATCAACGACCGTGAAGTCGCCCGATACCTCGGCGGGCAGGCGCGCTACCTGATGTCGATGGCGGCCGAAGAGGCGTGGATGCGCGGCGTCTGCGAACAGCTCCAGTCATACGACCGCGTGTTCTTGGCGATCGAGACGAAGGACGGCCGGCACATCGGCAACACGAATTTTTTCGGCGCGATTCCCGAGCAGCGCCGCGCCGAGCTCGGCATCATGATCGGTGAGAAGGAATGCTGGTCGCAGGGCTTCGGCACGGATGCGCTGCGGACGCTCGTGCGATTCGGGTTCGACGAGATGAACTTCAACCGCATCGTGCTGCAGGTGTTCAGTTACAACCCGCGCGCGATCGCATGCTACCGAAAGCTCGGTTTCGTGGAGGAGGTGCGGATGCGCCAGGATATGTGGCACGAGGGCGCCTACCACGACACCATCGTCATGGGGCTGCTGCGCGACGAGTACTTCGCGCGCGACAAGGAGCCGGCGCGATGATCGAAGGCAAGCTCATCAACCTCCGCGCCATCGATCTCAGCGACGTCGATCGATACCTGGCTTGGTTCAACGACCCGGAGGTCACGCGCTATCTGCAGAGGCGGTATCAGATGTCCCGGCTGGCGGAGGAGACCTGGCTCCGTGAGCGCGGCACGCAGCAGATGTCCTACGGCTCGGGCGGCAACTTCGCGATCGAGACCAAGGACGGCGTGCATATCGGCAGCGTCGGCTTTCACTACGTGAATCCGGAGAACCGCAAGGCGACGCTCGGCATCACGATCGGCGACAAGGAGTACTGGTCGAAGGGCTACGGCACCGACGCGATGCTCACGATGCTCCGCTTCGGATTCGAGGAGATGAACCTCCGGCGGATCGACCTCAGCGTCGACGAGGACAACGAGCGGGCGATCGCCTGCTACCGCAGGTGCGGCTTCGTCGAGGAGGGGCGGCTGCGGGAGGAGCGCTACTCGCGCGGCACCTACCGCGACCAACTCTGGATGGGGGTGTTGCGCGAGGAGTTCCACTCGCTGCATGGGGTTGGAAGCGAGACGCGGGAGGAATAGGGGAGACCCATGGCCACGGCCATGACCGCCCTAAGTTCCCGCGGCTACCGTCTCGCCGGTGTGTTTTCTGGTCATTCTTCTTGCGGGCCGCTGGGCAAGATAGGTTCGAGGAGCTCCGGGCGTGGATCCTTCACAAACCCGACCCAAGGTCCGGCCAGCCACACCAACCAGGGTTCAGCGGTCTCCCCAACGATTAGATGACACCTACGTCCATCCGCCGTAGCGGCCACGAATCGTTTCGCCGGAGAGTCGCGGCTCCACCACGCTGTCTCCATTTTCATCCCGGATGATCCAACCAGTCTGATCCAATCTGCATCAGCCTCTGCCGTTGTCATGGCCAGCCATCGGGGCTGTGCTCTCACGAACACGCCGACCGCGCAACCGAAGCGACTACCCCTAGGGCGGCGCATGCCCACGGTTGAGACAGACATGGGAACTACGAGAAGTAGGGCTAGGGCAGCTGCTGCCACGAAGGCCAGAATCCCCGACGGCTGTGCGGCGTGCTCCTCCCCGTAGGCAACCAGCAGAAATACGCCCAGTAGGGAAGCCAACATCCAGCAGGCCACCCAGACTTGAGTCCGCATGCGAGGAGACCATCCAGACGACGGCTTCTGGTCCATCAGTCCTTGAGCTTCGCTTCCTGCTGGGAGCGCCGCTGCTGGTAGTCCTCCGTGCCGCGGCCGTCGCCGAACTTGCTGTCGCGCCATTCGAGCGCGGCCTTCAGTCCCCGCGTCATCGCCAGCCGCGCGAACTCCTTCACGGCCGGCGCCTGGTGAGCGCGACCATCGTTCTCCGCCGCCATGCGCTGGATGGTGCGCGCGCCCATCAGCTCGAGCGCGACGTTGACGATGCGCTTGTTCGGCGAGAGCAGTTCCACGTCGATCTTCTCCATCTTCGACGCGATCGCCTCGACCTCGGCTTCCAGCCGATCGGCGGGGACCGACTTCAGCACGAGCCCGATCTCGGCCGCCTTCCTGCCGTCGATGCTGTCGCCGGTAAGCAGCATGTACTTCGCCCACTGCGGGCCGACGAGATACGTCCACATGTGCGCAGGCGGCGAGCCCATGGCGCGGACCGGCGGAAATCCGATGACCGCATCATCCGCCACGACGACGAGGTCGCAGAGCAACGCCAGGTCGGTGCCGCCGGCCAGGCAGTAACCATGCACCTGCGCGATGACGGGCTTGTGGATCTCCCAGATCGCCATGCGTTCGCGCTGCTGGCGTTCGAGTTGCCAGATATCGTCGTCCATGGACGCCATGCCGCGATAGACGTTCGTGTAGGTCTCGTCCTTGTCGCCTTGGCGTGGCGGTGACTGCATGGGCGTCAGGTCGTAGCCGGCGCAGAACGCGCGCCCGGCCGCCTTCAGGATGATGACGTGGACATCGGCGTCGTTGTCGGCCTCCCAGAGCGCGCTGTTGACCTCGCGCTGAAGCTTCATCGAGAGCGCGTTGAGCTTTTCGGGGCGGTTGAGGGTGATGCGGGCCTTGCCGCCGTCCTTCTCGTAGAGGATCGTCTCGAATTCCATGGCGCCTCCGTTTCGTGGCTGAGGCTCGATGGTAGTCGCGTACGGCGAAAGAGGCCAGACCCGAGTCCGGCGCAGGGGCACGTTGCGTCCGTAGGGCGGCCGCTTGCGCATCCGCGCGGGCTGAAAGCCCGCGCTCGGCTTCAAAACCTTGAGGCGAGAGCGCTTGACAAACATTTGTTCTAGGGGGTAGAGTGCCCATCCAACCTAGAACAAACGTACTGAAACAGGAGTCCGGGGCCATGCCGGATGTCATCTTCGAAGAGATCGAGTGCAAGAGCGCCGTGAACCGCGTCGCCGCGGGGAACATGCCATTCCGCTGGACGCTCAACCCGTACCGGGGGTGCCAGCACGCCTGCACCTATTGCTTCGCGCGCGGAACGCACGAGTACCTGGGCTACGACAGCGGCCGCGATTTCGAGACGCGCGTCGTGGTGAAGGTGAACGCGCCGGAAATGCTCCGCAACGATCTCTCGCGCGAAAGCTGGCGGCGCGAACTCATCGCGGTCGGGACGGCGTGCGACCCGTACCAGCCGGCCGAGCTCAAGTACTCCCTCACGCATCGTCTGTTGAAAGTGCTGCGCGACGCCGCCAATCCGGCGAGCATCATCACGAAGTCGCCGTTCATCGTCCGCGACGCCGACGTGCTCGAGTCGCTCTCGCAGGTCGCCGAGCTAACGGTGAACTTCAGCATCTCGACGCTCGATGAAGAGATCTGGAAGCGCATCGAGCCGTCGACGGCGCGCCCGCAGAAGCGGCTCGAAGCGATGAACCTCCTCACGGAGCGGGGCGTCCGCTGCGGCGTGCTGCTGGCGCCGGTGCTTCCCGGCCTCACCGACGATCCGCAGAGTCTGGAGCAGGTGGTCGAGGCGGCGCGCGAACACGGTGCGTCGTTCGTGCACGACAACGTCCTGTACCTGAAGCCCGGCACGAAGGAATGGTTCATGCCCTTTCTCCGGGAGGCGTACCCGCACCTGTCGGAGCAATACGCGAAGTACTACCGGGGCGCCTACGCACCGAAGACGTACACCCAGGACGTGCATCGCACGGTGCAAGACCTGCGCAAGAAGTACGACCTGCTGACGCCGCGCCACGTGGCGCCGAGCGCCGGCCAGCTTCAGCTGGCGATGTGACGGGAGGCTCTTCATCCCGCTCCGGCTGAGGTGCGGGACGAGCGGTGGCGGGGCATGCGGCGCATCTGCGGGGAGGCGTCGCATGCCCCCGCTGCGAATCGGGTGATCCCATTAAGGGATATCCATCGCTGTTCTCTTTACGGGTTCTTAATCTGCCCTTAATTGCCGTTTACTCATGCGAGAGCGCCAACAGGCTACGCTCGTAACTGACGAGAATTGGTAGGAAAGAACGATAGCCGGCGACGGGTCAGCGCCGGATATGAACATGACTCCAGCCATCAACCTCCAACTGCTTCGACAGACTGACGCCTCCGCGGCTCGGATCCTGGCGCTTCCCGAGCGCATCGCCGCGACGATCTCAACGACCGACGGGCACCACATCTCGGGCGGGGTCATCGAGATCACGCAACGACGCGATGGCTGGTGGGGCAGCGTACGGCACCTCGACCGGCCGGGGGTCGTCGCGTCGATGTATTTCGCTGATGGCGTCCGCGAGGTCCTCGTCACGCTTGAAGACGGGCGGCACGGCATCGCTCGCATCACAAGTACGAGCTTCATCGCCGGCGCGCAGCGCGTGTGCGACGTGATAGGCCGCGGGATCCTTGCCTGACGTTTTGGGGGAACGCGTTGCCATAAGCGCCGCCCGCTTGGGCGGCGTTCTTCGTAGAATGTCGTCGTGAATCTTCGGGCTGGCTTGTGATCCATCTCTTCTTCGGCGAGGATGACTATCGCGTCCGAGGCGCCGTGCGCGAGCTGTGCGACCGGATCGCCGCGTCCGACGACATGCTCCAGAGCAATACGACCGTGCTGGACGGCCGGGAGACCTCACCGCAAGAACTGCTGTCGCACGCGACCGCCGTGCCGTTCCTGGCGTCGAACCGGCTGGTGATCGTCGAAGGCCTGCTCCGCGCGCTGGGCGAGATCAAAGGGGGCCGGCGCAAGAAGGTGAAAGACGACGACCCCATGGCGCCCTGGCGCGACGTCATCGTGACGCTTGGCGACAAGGCCGCCGTGCCGGAGACGACGACGCTCGTCTTCGTCGAAGGTGAATTGACCAAGACGAACGTCGCCTTCTCGATGATCGCCCCGATCGCAAGGGCGGTGGAGTTCGCGGCGCTCGGGAAGAATGAGCTCGCCCCGTGGATCGACGCCGAGGCGAAGCGTCGCGGCGTGAAGCTGGCGCCGCGGGCGATCACGGCCCTCGCGCAGCTCATCGGTCCTGACCTCTGGATGCTGTCGAACGAACTGGAAAAGCTTGGCGCGTATGCGGCAGGCGAGATCGTCGAGCAGGAGACGGTCGCGGAGTTGGTCAGCGCCGCCCGCGAGTCGCGTATCTGGGATCTGACGGACGCCGTCGTCGCGGGCGACGAGCGCAAGGCACTCGCCGCGCTCTCGCGCCTGCTCGTCGAGGGCCAGGCGGCGCCGATCCTGGCGTTTATGGTCGTGCGCCAGTTCCGGCAGATCGTGCTGGTGAAGGATCTGCGCGAGCGGCGCCTGCGCCAGGACGAAGTCGCTCGGCAGTCCGGCGTACCCGGCTTTCGCGTCGAGGCGGTAGGTGCGCTGGCATCGCGCTACTCGTGGCCGACGCTACGCGCGGCGTATGCGCTGCTGCTGGAGGCGGACCTCAGCGTCAAGCGCGGGCTGCAAGACGACGAGTCTTCGCTGCAACTGATGGTACACGAACTGTGCGCGCTCGCTCCACGCGCATCCGGGCGCCGAGCGCACTCGCGCTGAGGGGCTATCCCGTCTTGTCTGGACCGATTCGATGTACCGGCCCCGCTCGCGGCTAGGTGCTTACCGGGTGAAACATCGGGTTATAGCAGGCGACTGCGTGCCCGCCGGGCCCCGCCGCCAGCGCCGGCCAGGGCTGCGTGCGACACGCGACGACCGCCTTTGAGCAGCGTGGCAGGAACGCGCACTCGCCGCTGAGTTCGGCGAGGTCCGGCGGCGCGCCGCGGATCGGCTGCAGCGGCTGTCGCTCGTTATCGAGCCGCGGCCGCGCGGCGAGCAACGCCGACGTGTACGGATGCGTCGGCCGCGCGAAGACCTCGCGCACGTTCCCCTGCTCGACGATGCGTCCGGCGTACATCACGGCCATCTCGTCGGCCATCTGGGCGACGACGCCGAGGTCGTGGGTGATGAGGATAATCGAGGCGCCCAGGTTGCGTTTCAGTTCGTTCAACTCGCGCAGGATGCCGGCCTGCACGGTGACATCGAGCGCCGACGTCGGCTCATCGGCGATGATGATGTCGGGATGCAGCACGGTCGCGATGGCGATCATCACGCGCTGGCACATGCCGCCGGACAGCTGGAACGGATAGGAGTCCATCAGCCGGTCGACGTCGCTCAGTCCCTGGCGCCGCAGCGCCTCGGCGGCCATGCGCCGCGATTCGCGCTTCGGCACGCTCAGGTGCGTGCGGATCATCTCTTCGACCTGCGAGCCGATGTTGAGGACCGGATTGAGGCCGCTCTGGGGATCCTGGAAAATCATCGAGATGCGACGTCCGCGCACCGCGCGCAGTTCGCCGGCCGGCAGCGTGAGCACGTCCCGGCCATCGAAGAACACATGGCCGGACTCGATCGCGCCGGGCTTTGGCACGAGGTCCAGCGCCGCCAGGGCGATCGTGGTCTTGCCGCAGCCGCTCTCGCCGACGATCGCCAGCGTCTCGCCCCGCCGCAGCGTGAGGTCGACGCCATCGACGGCCTTTATGGTGCGTTCGCGTTCGTGGTAGTAGACGCGCACGTCTTCGATGCGGAGGATTTCGTCCATGGCGCCTCCGGGGCCGGTGTGGGTGCGATCCGAGTATAGCCAGCGAGACGAAAGCGGCGGAGCGCAGGCTCCGCCGCTGAGGAGTACTCCGTGGCTGCGCGCTAGTCGCGCTTGCCGATCGTGGCCAGCACCTTGCCCTGGATCTCGACGTTGTCGGCGGAAGTGAAGATCGGCTTCATGGTGCTGTTCGCCGGCTGCAGGCGCACGCGGTCGCCCTCGCGGTAGAACTTCTTGAGCGTGGCCTCGTTCTCCTGCCGTAGCCAGGCTGCCACCATGTCGCCATCGTCGCACGAACTTGTCTGCTCGAGGATGACGATGTCGCCGTCATTGACGAGCGCATCGATCATCGAGGTGCCGCGCACCCTCAGTGCGAAGACGTGCTCCTTGCCTTTCGTGAGATCTTCGGTCGCGTCGAAGACGGTGTCATAGTCGATCTGCTGCCAGGTGTCCGATGTCGGCACCGGGATCGGTTGTCCGGCGGCGATCGTGCCGATGATGGGCACCGGCACCGTGCGCGGACGCCGCGAGCCGCGGTCGAGCAGTTCGATGGCGCGGGAGACCTCGCGGTCGCGGCGGATGAAGCCCATCCGTTCGAGCGCCTTCAGGTTGTAGTCGACCACCGACGTGGAGCTGATGTCGCATCCGACCTGGATATCGCGGATGCTCGGCGGGTAATCATGCTCGTCGATGAACCGCCGCATGAACTCAAGGATGCCCTGCTGCTTGGCAGAGAGACCCTTCATGTAGCTCCTCCCGTTGCCGGTGATCATAATTCGGCAACCATCTGTTTCAAACGCCTGTTCTAGCTGGCAAATGTACGTGAGGTGGAACATCCTTGTCAAGCTTTTGGTGGAAGGCTGCGCTCAAAGGAAGGGGCACCGGAGGCTGGAGGTAGAGGATGGACGACGGCGATACGCGTAGACGCAGCGGCAAAAGCGGAAGCCCTCCGACGGCCGCTGGAAGAAGAAGCGCTGGAGGGTGAGGCGCGGGCAGACGGCGTTACGCGCGCAAGGGCAGGGCGGAAGCGTCCATAACCGCTTCAGAGATTAGCGCGCGAGGTCTTTCGGGATTTCCAGCATCCAGCCTCCAGCTTCCAGTGCCCGGACCGCGAGCGGGTGGCGGCTACGTCGCAACCTTGACACTCCAAATCGGGCGTTGATAGTATTCGGCGTTGCGTCCGAAGCAGACGCAGATTCACCGCGCCAGCTCACACAGGTCGGAAGACCCCAAAGTGACAACGGCCGGCACATAGTGGTCGCGGATCCGCCGTGGCGGACGGAGCGGCTACGCCGGACTGGCTCAGCAATAAGGCTTCGCGGCCTTTTGTGTGCCCTGAAGCAGAGCACGCCGGGCCGCTGGCTGACAGAAGTAGAAACGCAGGTATCACGGTGCCGACGATTAACCAGCTCGTGCGCAAGGGTCGCAAGAAGTCGACCAAGAAGACCAAGGCGCCCGCGCTTCGCTTTACCTATAACTCGCTGAAGAACCGCACCGTGCGCGGCAAGGGCTCGCCGCAGAAGCGCGGCGTCTGCACGCAGGTCCGCACGATGACGCCCAAGAAGCCGAACTCGGCGCTGCGGAAGATCGCCCGCGTGCGCCTCACGAATCACATCGAAGTGACCGCGTACATTCCGGGCGAGGGCCACTCGCTGCAGGAACACTCGGTGGTGCTGATCCGCGGCGGGCGCGTGAAGGATCTGCCTGGCGTGCGCTATCACATCATCCGCGGCGCCCTCGATGCGCAGGGCGTAGCGAATCGCAAGCGCGGCCGCAGCAAGTACGGCACCAGGAAGGCGTAGGCGGAGAGACAGATGCCGAGACGAGCGAAAGTCCCGAAGCGCGAGATCCTTCCTGACATGAAGTACGGCAGCCGCACCATCACCATGTTCGTCAACAAGGTCATGGAGCGCGGCAAGAAGAGTACCGCCGAACGCATCATGTACGACGCGCTCGAGCGGATCGAACAATCGACGCGGCGCAATCCGATGGACACGTTCGATGCCGCGCTTCGCAACGCGACGCCGACCATCGAAGTGAAGCCGCGACGCGTGGGCGGCGCCACGTACCAGGTGCCGGTGGATATCCGCGCGGAACGTCGCATGGCGCTCGCGATCCGCTGGCTTCTGCGCTCGGCGCGTTCCCGAGGCGGCCGCTCGATGGCGGAACGCCTGGCCGCCGAGTTGATGGACGCCGCGCAAGGGCAGGGCGCCACGATTAAGAAGAAGGACGATACCCACCGCATGGCGGAGGCGAACCGTGCCTTCGTGCACTATCGGTGGTAGGCGAGTACTGATCCGCTCTCGAAGCGGACACGCCGCCGGAGACGGGACCGTCACCGGCGGCAAACTTTGCCAGCCAGATCGCCGCGCACGCACCGGGCGCGACAAAACGGCTGGAGTAGCTAACGGCAGGACATGGCGAGAACAATACCAATCGAAAGAATTCGAAATATCGGCATCATCGCCCACATCGATGCGGGTAAGACGACGACGACCGAGCGCATCCTCTATTACACCGGCCGCACCTACAAAATCGGCGAGGTACACGAGGGCACGGCGGTGATGGACTGGATGGAACAGGAACGCGAACGCGGGATCACGATCACCGCCGCCGCGACGACTGCCGAGTGGAAAGATCACCAAATCAACATCATCGACACGCCCGGGCACGTCGACTTCACGGTCGAGGTCGAGCGCAGCCTGCGCGTGCTCGACGGCGGCTGCGTCGTGTTCGATGCGGTTGCCGGCGTCGAGCCGCAATCGGAGACCGTGTGGCGGCAGGCGGACAAGTATCGCGTGCCGCGCATCTGCTTCATCAACAAGATGGACCGCATGGGCGCGAACTACTGGCGCACCGTCGACATGATCGTCGAGCGCCTTGGCGCGCTGCCGATTCCGATCCAGATCCCGATGGGCGCCGAGGCCGGCTTCGCCGGCGTCATCGACCTGATCGAGATGAAGGCGTACGCGTTCACTGGCGAGCGCGACGATGCACCCGTAGCGGTCGAGGTCCCGGAAAAGTATCGGGACGAAGCCAAGCAATGGCACGACACGATGATCGAGAAGATCGGCGAGGTCGATGAGCAGACGATGATCAGCTTCATCGAAGGCCACGCGATCTCGACGCACGAGGTGCTGGCGGCGCTGCGCCGCGTGACGCTCGGCAACAAAGCGACGCCCGTGTTGTGCGGCAGTGCGCTGAAGAACAAGGGGGTGCAACTGCTCCTCGACGCGGTCGTGGAGTTTTTGCCGTCCCCGGACGACGTGCCGCCGATCGTGGCCATCGATCCCAAGACAGGCGACGAGGTCGAGCGACCGCCCCGCGACGACTCGCCGTTTGCGGCGCTCGCGTTCAAGATCGTGACGGACCCGCACATGGGGCGCGTCGCGTACTTCCGCGTTTACTCGGGGACATTGAAGTCGGGCTCCAGCATCTACAACTCCACGCGCCAGAAGACCGAGCGAGTCAGCCGCATCATGCAGATGCACTCGAACCACCGCGAAGACATCCAGGAGATCGGCGCGGGCGGCATCGGCGCCGTCGGCCTCAAGATTACGACGACCGGAGACACGCTCTGCGATCCGCAGCACCCGGTGATCCTCGAGTCGATCACGTTCCCGGAGCCCGTGATCCACATCGCGGTCGAGCCGAAGACGAAGGACGACCAGGACAGGATGGGCGAAGCGCTCGTCAAGCTGGCCGAAGAGGATCCGAGTTTCCGCATGAAGTACGACTCGGACACGGGCCAGACCATCATCTCCGGCATGGGCGAGTTGCACCTGGACGTCATCGTCGACCGCATGAAGCGCGAATTCCGCGTCGAGTCGAACGTCGGACGGCCGGAGGTTGCGTACAAGGAGACGATCCAGCAGCCCGCGAAGGCAGAGGGACGTTTCGTGCGACAGACGGGCGGCCGCGGCCAGTTCGGCGTCGCGCGGATCGAGATCGAACCGCTCGAGCGCGGCTCCGGCTTCGAGTTCGTCGACAAGATCGTGGGCGCCGAAGTGCCGCGCGAGTACATCGGCCCGATCGAGGCCGGCGTGAAGTCGGCTCTCGAAAGCGGCATGGTCGCCGGCTACCCGGTGATCGATGTGCGCGTGACGCTCGTCGGCGGCGACTATCACCCGGTCGACTCGTCGGAGATGGCGTTCAAGACCGCCGGATCGATGGCGTTTCAACAGGCGATGGACAGAGCTTCGCCCGTGCTGCTCGAGCCGGTGATGAAACTCGAGATCAGCACGCCCGAAGACTTTTACGGCGATGTGCTCGGCGATATCAGCGCGCGTCGCGGCAACATCACCGAGTACGACCAGCGAGGCAACCTGAAGGTGATTCGCGCCACGGTGCCGCTGGCTGAGACTTTCGGTTATGCGACGGAACTGCGCTCGCTGACCCAGGGGCGCGCGAGCTACAGCATGGAGTTCGATCACTACGAGCAAGTGCCTCGCAACGTAGCGGAGAAGATCCTCGGGACGCGGTCGAAGCGCCCGCGGCGAGCGGGTGACGCGGCCTAACCGCGAAGAAAGCAGACGACGATGGCAAGGCAGAAGATCCGGATCAGGCTCAAGGCGTACGACCACCGTATTCTCGATCAGTCGGCGGAGCAGATCGTCGAAGCCGCCGAACGGACGGGCGCGGCGGTCGCCGGGCCCATCCCGCTGCCGACGGAGATCAAGAAGTACTGCGTGATCCGGTCGCCATTCATCGACAAGGACTCGCAGGAGCAGTTCGAGATGCGCACGCACAAGCGGCTCATCGACATCCTCGAACCGACGTCGAAGACGGTGGACACGCTGATGCGCCTCCAATTGCCGTCGGGCGTCGATATCGAGATCAAGCTGTAGGGGACTGAGATGCCGCTCGAGGGAGTGCTCGGACGCAAGCTGGGAATGACCCAGATCTTCGATGACAAGGGGACCGTACACGCGGTCACCGTCGTCGAAGCGGGGCCGATGGTCGTCACGCAGGTGAAGTCGCCCGAGAAGGACGGCTACGCGGCGATCCAGGTCGGATACGGCGAACGCAAGCGCAGCAACAAGCCTATGCGCGGCCACTTCAAAAAGCTCGGCGACTTCCGCCTGCTGCGCGAGTTCCGCGTGAAGGGCGACGGCGACTACAGCGTCGGCGACAAGCTAGGCATCGAGTTGTTCGACGAAGGCGACTACGTCGACGTGACCGGCGTATCGCGCGGCCGCGGGTTCGCGGGCGGCGTGCGCAGGTGGGGCTTCCACGGCGGACCGAAGACGCACGGTCAGTCGGACCGTCACCGCGCGCCTGGTTCGATCGGCGCCGGCACGACGCCGGGGCGCGTCTACAAGGGCCAGAAGATGGCCACGCACATGGGCGCGGCGCAGGTGACCGTGCGTAACGTCCGGATCGTCGCGAAGGACGAAACGAAGGGGCTGCTGCTCATCGAGGGGCCGGTGCCGGGCGCGACGAACGCGACCGTGACCGTGAAGCACACGACGAAGCACAGCACGGCAAAGAAGTAGAGCGATGAAACTTCCAGTACACGACGCCGCCGGTAAAGAAGTCGAATCGATCGAGGTCGACGACGCGGTGTTCGGCATTGAGCCGAATGGGCCCGTCGTACACCAGGCGTTCGTCGCGACGATGGCGAACCGGCGCGCGGGCACCGCATCGACGAAGACGCGAAGCGAGGTGCAGGGCTCGACGGCGAAGATCAGGCGCCAGAAGGGCACGGGGCGCTCGCGCCAGGGCTCGATCCGGGCGCCGCACCACCGCCATGGCGGCATCGTCTTCGGGCCGAAGCCGCGTGAATACGACAAGGCGCTGCCGAAGCGCATGCGGCGGCTGGCGATTCGATCCGTGCTCTCCGCGAAGGCGGCCGATGGCTCGCTCCGCGTCGTCAGCGACCTCGGCGTGACGTCGCCGAGCACGAAGGTCATGGCGGCGGCGCTGCAGGCGCTTGGCTTCGACCGCTCGGTGCTCGTCGTGACGGGTGAGACCGATGCGGCGGTGAAGGCGAGCGCGCACAACCTGCAAAACGTGACGCTGCTGCCGGCTGCGTATTTGAACGTCGGCGACCTGCTTTCGAGCCAGGGACTGCTGATGACGGTCGATGCCGTGCGCAATGCGGAAGCGCTCTGGGGCGGCGAACGCGCGACGAAGCGCTTCACGGCGAAGGCGGAGGCGTAAGCATGCCAAAGCAACTCAACGCGTTCGGCATCATCATGCGGCCGCTGATCACAGAGAAGGCGCAGGTCATGACGGCGCAGAACAAGTACGCGTTCGAAGTCGACAAGCGCGCGAACAAGATGCAGATCAAGGACGCCGTCGAGACCGCGTTCAACGTGCGCGTCGAGAACGTGAACACGATGACCATGAAGGGCAAGTACAAGCGCTACGGCCGCATGATGTCGAAGCTGCCCGACTGGAAGAAAGCCGTCGTAACGCTCGCACCGGGCGAGAAGATCGAACTCTTTGAAGGCGTATAACCATGGCGATTAAGCAATTCAAGCCAACATCTCCGGGCCGTCGCGGCATGTCGGGCTTCACCTTCGACGAGATCACGAAGAAGAAGCCCGAGAAGTCGCTGCTCGCCACGCGCAAGAAGATGTCGGGGCGCAACGCGCAGGGTCGCATTACGGTGCGCCACCGTGGCGGCGGCTCCAAGCGCCGTATCCGTATCGTCGACTTCAAGCGCGACAAGATCGGCGTTCCCGGCAGGGTGGCGTCGATCGAGTACGACCCCGGTCGCACCGCGCGCATCGCGCTCATCAACTATCGGGACGGTGAGAAGCGTTACATCATCTCGCCGCTGGGGCTGAAGGTCGGCGACATGATTCAGTCTGGCCCCGAAGCCGAGGTGAAGACCGGCAATACGCTGCCGCTGCAGAACATGCCGAACGGCACGGTCATCCACAACATCGAGCTGACGCCGGGGCGCGGCGGCCAGATCGTGCGCAGCGCCGGCGGCTCGGCGCAGCTCATGGCCAAAGAGGGCGACTACACGCTCTTGCGCCTTCCCAGCGGCGAAATGCGGCGCGTGCTGTCGCGCTGCATGGCGACCGTCGGGCAGGTCAGCAACCCGGAGAACAGCCTGATCAAGCTCGGCAAGGCCGGCCGCACGCGTCACCGCCGCCGCCGGCCGCAGGTGCGCGGCTCGGTGATGAATCCCGTTGACCACCCGCACGGCGGTGGCGAGGGCAAGGCGCCGATCGGCCTCCCCGGCCCGAAGTCGCCGTGGGGCAAGCCGACCCTGGGCAAGCGCACGCGCATGAAGAAGCCCTCGGACAAGTTCATCGTGCGGCGGAGAGGGAAGTAAGCCATGTCCCGATCGCTCAAGAAGGGTCCGTTCATCGACCCGAAGCTGCTCAAGAAAGTCGAAGAAGTGCGCCGCACGAGCGCGCGCACGGTGATCCGCACGTGGTCACGCGCCTCGACGATCATGCCGGAGATGGTCGGGATGACGATCGGCGTACACGACGGGCGGCGGCACGTGCCGATCTTCGTCTCGGAGAACATGGTCGGGCACAAGCTGGGCGAGTTCGCGCCGACGCGGACGTTCCGCGGTCACACGAGCAAGTCCGAGAAGACGACGGCGAGGCGGTAGGCAGTGGAAGTCAGCGCAACCGCCAAGTATCTGCCGGTGTCGGCGCGCAAGGTCCGCCTCGTGCTGGACCAGTTGCCGGGCAAGCGCATCGAGGAAGCGATGGTGATGTTGCGCTTCCTGCCGACGCCGCACGCACGCCTTGTCGAGAAGGTTGTGAAGTCGGCGGCGGCGAACGCAGAGAACAACTACGCGCTGGATACGGGCGAGTTGCGCATCAAGCGCGCCTACGCGGGCGAAGGTCGCACGCTGAAGCGCTTCAAGGCAAAGGCGCGTGGTCGCGTCGCGCCGATCCTCCGCCGCACGAGTCACGTGACGGTGGTCGTGGAGGAGGGATAGGTTGGGTCACAAAGTACATCCGACGGGGTTCCGGCTCGGCGTCATTTATGACTGGCAGAGCAAGTGGTACGCCGGCAAGAACTACAAGGACCACCTGCACGAGGATTTCGGGATCCGCAAGCGGATCATGAACAACCCGGATGCGGGCATCTCGCGCGTGGAGATCGATCGCAACGCGAACCAGTTGACCGTGACGATCCACACCGCCAAGCCCGGCATCGTGATCGGGCGGAGCGGCGCGAACGTCGACCTGCTGCGCACGGACCTCGAGAAGCAGACGGGCCGCAAGGTGCGCGTCAACATCAACGAGATACGCACGCCGGAACTGGATTCGTATCTCGTCGCCCGCAGCATCGCCGAGCAACTGCAGCGGCGCGTCGCGTTCCGGCGCGCGATCAAGCAGGCGGTGCAGCGCACGATGGGTCGCGGTGCCAAGGGCATCAAGGTGATGGTCGGCGGACGCCTGGGCGGATCCGAGATGTCGCGTCGTGAGACGGAAAAGCAGGGGCGCATTCCACTCCACACGTTGCGGGCTGACATCGACTTTGGCATCGCGGAAGCGCACACGACGTTTGGCCGCATCGGCGTCAAGGTGTGGATCTACAAGGGCGACATCATGCCGGAGCCGAAGCAGATGCCGCGCGAAGGAAGTCGCGCGAACCGCGTCACCGAAGAGTCGATCGTGGCGCCGACGGCACAGGCCGCCGACACGGCGACGGCATCGGCGCCTGCGGTGGGGTCGCCGTCAGAAGGTGCGGGCGAGTAACGAGAGATGCTGCAACCAAAGCGCACGAAATTTCGAAAGCAGCACCGCGGCCGTCGCCGGGGGCAGGCGAACAGCGGCAACCAGGTGAGCTTCGGAGAGTTCGGCCTGCAGGCGTTGGGCGCCGCCTGGATCGATAGCCGCCAGATCGAGGCGGCGCGTCGCGCGATCACGCACGAACTGAAGCGCGGCGGCAAGGTGTGGATCCGCATCTTCCCGGATAAGCCGGTGACATCGAAGCCGGCGGAGACGCGGATGGGAAGCGGCAAGGGCGCGCCGGACCACTGGGTGGCCGTCGTCAAGCCGGGACGCATGCTGTTTGAGGTCGCCGGTGTGAAGGAAGACCTGGCGCGCGAGGCGCTCCGCCTGGCATCGCACAAACTGCCGATCCAGACGCGCACGGTGATCAGAGAACACGAGGGTATGTAGATGGCGGGGCGCAAGAAGAAGGAACGCGCTGACGAGTTGAGAGGGATGTCCGACGACGACCTGGGAAAGGAACTCCAGGAGACGTACCGGCGGCTCTTCACGCTGCGGTTGCAACTGAGCACGCGGCAGAGCACCAACACGTCGGAGCGCGCGAAGGTCCAGCGCCAGATCGCCCGCATCCGGACGCTCCAGCGAGAGCGCGAACTGGCCGCCGCGTACAGCGCGCTGGGGCAAGGAAGGTAGCGAGACCAGATGGGTTCGCAAGAAAAAGCTCAGGTCGGGACGGTGGTCTCGACAAAGATGGACAAGACGGTGGTGGTGCGCATCGACCGGCAGAAGCGACATCGCTTGTACGGGAAGACGCTTCGCACGACGCACAGGTACAAGGCGCACGACGAGAACAACGAGTGCAGCCTGGGCGACGTCGTCCGCATCTCGGAGACGCGTCCGCTGTCGAAGGAAAAGCGCTGGCGCGTGCTGGAAATCATCACCCGGGGTGACGTCGCCGACGTCGCGCCGCGCGATATCGGCGCGCGCATCATCGAGGAGACGCTCGAGGCGGCCGCGGCCGAAGAAGCGGCGCGCAAGGCGGCCGAGCCGCCGGCCGTGCAGGCAGCAGCAGCAGCGGAAGCGGAAGCGGAAGTGGAAGCAGAAGCCGAAGCAACGGCGTCCGAGGCGCCTGAGGTCGCCGAAGAAGAAGCGGCGGCCGGCGAGGAGTCGGAGTCGTGATCCAGCAGTACTCGCGCCTGAAGGTGGCGGACAACTCCGGAGCACGGCAGCTCATGTGCATCACCGTCCTCGGCGGCACGCGACGGCGTTACGCCTCGGTCGGCGACGTGATCGTCGCGTCGGTGAAGGCAGCGCAGCCGGGCGGCGGCGTGAAGAAGGGCGATGTCGTGCGGGCTGTCGTCGTGCGCGTCGCGAAGGCGTATGGCCGCCCCGACGGTTCGTACATACGCTTCGACGAGAACGCCGCGGTGGTGCTCTCCGATAAGCAGAACCCGCGTGGCACGCGCATCTTCGGCCCCGTGGCGCGCGAACTGCGCGACCGGAACTACATGAAGATCGTCTCCCTGGCGCCGGAGGTGGTGTGACATGAGGAAGATCAAACGAGATGACAACGTGCTGGTGCTCGCGGGCAGAGATCGTGGCAAGACCGGCATCGTGCGGCAAGTGTTCGGCGGCGGCGACCTGGTCAAGGTCAAGGGTCACCGCCCCAAGCTGACGCCCGATACGGTGATCGTCACCGGCATGAACATGGTGAAGCGGCACAAGCGCACGCAGCCCGGCGTTACTCAGACAGGCATCGTCGAAAAGGAAATGCCGATGCCGATCTCCAAGGTGCAGCTCATCTGCAAGACATGCAACAAGGCGACACGCGTGGGCTTCGCCGTCCGCGGCGACGGCAAGCATCGCGTATGCCGCAAGTGCGGACAGGACATCGACTGATGGCGCCGAGACTCAAGGAACGCTACAAGGCCGAGATCGTGCCGGAGCTCATGAACGAGTTCAACTACGGCAACGTCATGCAGGTGCCGCGTGTCGACAAAGTGACCGTGAACATCGGCCTCGGCGAGGCGAAGGACAACGCGCGCGCGGTCGAGACGGCGACGGCCGACATCGCCACGATCACCGGCCAAAAGCCGGTCGTCACGCGAGCGAAGAAGGCCATCGCGAACTTCAAGATCCGCGAGAACATGCCTATCGGCGTCGCGGTCACACTTCGCGGCGACCGCATGTACGAATTCATGGACCGCCTGCTGAACGCCGCGCTGCCACGCATCCGCGACTTCCACGGCGTGCCGACGAAGGCGTTCGATGGCCGCGGCAACTTCAGCCTGGGTGTGCGCGAACAACTGATCTTCCCTGAGATCGACTACGACAAGGTCGACCGGATCCGCGGCATGCAGGTGAACATTGTCACGACCGCGCGGACGGATGAGGAAGGTAAGCGGCTGCTCGAGCTCATGGGCATGCCATTCTCGAAGGAGCGGAGCTAGCCATGGCGAAGATCTCCATGATCGTCAAGGCCAACCGCGAGCCGAAATACGAATCGCGGAAGAAGAACCGATGCAAACTCTGCGGCCGGCCGCGCGCGTTCATGCGGCAGTTCGCGTTGTGCCGCATCTGTTTCCGGCAGCACGCCCTCAAGGGACAACTGCCGGGCGTGAAGAAGTCGAGTTGGTAGTCGCCCGCCAAGGGCGGGCTTCCCGAAGCTGGCGGCGCGGCCAGAGCGCGGGAGCAATAAGGAGGCGGAAGCCTTGAACATGACGGACCCCATAGCGGACATGCTGACGCGGATACGCAACGCCGTGACGGCGAAGCACGACTACGTCAATATCCCCTCTTCGAAAATGAAGATCGCGATTGCGGACGTGCTCCAGAAAGAGGGGTACATCCGCAGTTACGAGGTGCAGGACGAAGCCGCGAAGAAGCTGATGCGCGTGCAACTGAACTACACGGGCAAGAAAGAGCCGGTGTTATCGGGCATCCAGCGCGTCAGTAAGCCGGGCCTGCGCGTCTACGTGCAAAAGCTCGAGATTCCGCGCGTCTACGGCGGCCTCGGCATCGCGATCCTCTCGACACCGCAGGGCATCATGACCGGACAGGACGCGTGGCGCCGGAAGATCGGCGGCGAAGTCCTGTGTTACGTGTGGTAGAGCAATGTCACGAATAGGCAAACTGCCGGTACCAATCGCAAAAGGCGTCCAGGTCGAGATCGACGGCCAGGCGGTCAAGGTGAAGGGCCCTAAGGGCGAACTTCACCGCGACTTCCCGGCGGGTATCTCGCTCCGTCTCGATGACAGCCAGGTGAACGTCGAGCGCGCGGACGACGAGAAGCGGACCCGCGCGCTGCACGGACTGTCGCGCTCGCTGCTCGCCAACATGGTCATCGGCGTATCCGATGGTTTCACGAAGACGCTGGAATTGCAGGGCGTCGGCTACCGCGTCACGCAGTCCGGTGACAAGGTGACGCTCGCCGTCGGATTCTCGCACCCGGTCGAGGTCGCGCCCCCGGAAGGCATCCAGCTCGAGGTGGAGGGCAACAACCGGGTGCACGTGCGCGGCATCGACAAGGAATTAGTCGGCCAGGTAGCGGCTAATATCCGCAAGGTGCGCAAGCCGGAGCCGTACAAGGGCAAAGGTATCCGCTACCTTGGAGAACGCGTGCGCAGGAAGGCCGGCAAGGCCGGCAAGGCAGGCAAGTAATGAAGGGCAACAAGACCGCACGGGCCGCACGTCAGCGCCGCCACATCCGGGTGCGGAAGATCGTCTCGGGGACGGGCGCGCGGCCGCGGCTCGCCGTCTACCGCAGCCTTACGCACATCTACGCGCAGGTGATCGACGACGCGCAGGGGCGTACCCTGGCCGCGGCGTCGGACCTGGAGCAGTCGTTGCGCGAATTGAAGGGCAACAAGTCAGAACGCGCGAAAGCCGTCGGCAGCGCCGTCGCAAAGAAGGCGATCGATGCGGGCGTCACGCAGGTCGTGTTCGACCGCGGCGGCAATCGTTTCCACGGACGGGTCAAGGCGCTCGCCGAAGCAGCGCGCGAAGCCGGCCTCAAGTTCTAGGCGGCGCAGGAGTACAACATGGTCACAGCGACAAAGCGAGAGAGAATCGAGCCGCGCGATCTGGAACTGCAGGAGAAGGTCGTCTTCATCAACCGCGTCTCCAAGGTGGTGAAGGGCGGACGCCGCTTCAGCTTTAGCGCCGTCGTCGTCGTGGGCGACGGCCAGGGGCACGTCGGCGCCGGCCTGGGCAAGGCGAACGAGGTGCCGGAGGCGATTCGCAAGGGCTCCGCCGCGGCGCGCAAGAGCCTGATCCGCGTGCCGATGAACAAGACCACGATCGCCCATCCGATCCTCGCCCGCTTTGGCGCCGCGAAGGTGATGATGAAGCCGGCGTCTGAGGGCACGGGCGTGATCGCCGGCGGCGGCGTGCGCGCCGTCATGGAGGCCGCGGGCATCAAGGACGTCCTCACGAAGTCGCTGGGCTCGGCGAACGCCCTCAACGTCGTGCGCGCGACGATGCAGGGGCTGTCCGAGCTGCGCGATCCGGCGCAGGTCACCGCCCGGCGCAAGGCCAGCGTCGCGCGCGCAGGGGCATCGTAATGTCGAGGATCAAAGTCACCTGGCAGCGCAGCGGCATCAACCATCGCGAGGACCAGAAGCGTACGATCCGCGCGCTCGGTCTGCGCAAGCTCGGGCAGACGGTCGAGCACGAGGACAATCGCACGATCCGCGGCATGGTTCACAAGGTGCGCCATCTCGTGGTCGTGGAGGAGGGTGCGTAGATGCAGCAGCACGAACTGCGGCAGCCCGCGGGCGCGACGCACAAGCGCAAGCGCGTGGGCCGCGGCAACGCCAGTGGACACGGCACATACGCGACGAGGGGCCTCAAGGGTCAGAAGGCGCGCTCAGGCGGCGGAGTCCGCGTCGGCTTCGAGGGCGGCCAGTTGCCGTTCATCCGGCGCATGGCGCGCAAGCGCGGCTTCACGAACCGATTCCGCGTTGATTACGAAGAAGTTAACGTCGGCAAGCTCGCGCGCTTTTCGGCGAACGCCGAGGTCAACGAGCAGGCGCTGCGTGACGCGCGGCTCGTGCGAGGCGGCCGCCCGATTAAGATTCTTGGCGTCGGCGATCTCTCGGTCGCGCTGACCGTCGAGGCGGCGAGTTTCTCGCAGTCCGCACGCACGAAGATCGAAGCGGCCGGCGGCACGGTGCGCTGGCTGAACGGCGAGCCGCAGCCGAAGGAGCCGGTCGAGCCGGCGCCGAAGGCGAAGCGCGCGAAGACTCCGAAGCCCGAGACGACGGCCGGCAAGGCTGCATCGAAGACCGACAAGGCTGCATCGAAGACCGACAAGGCTGCGTCGAAGGTAGAAGAAGAGCAGGACTCCGCGGGCTCCGACGAGGAGCAGGAAGAGGCATCAGATGGCGCTGGCGGCTAGCAGACAGCAACAGGCGAATCGCCCACGACTCCTGCAGGCTGTGTTCGATGCGATGCAGCAGCCGGACATCCGGCGCAAGCTGCTCTTCACGTTCGCGCTGCTTGTCGTGTTCCGGTTCATTGCGCACGTCCCGATCCCGAACGTCGATCCGCGGGCACTCGAGGATGCGTTCGAGGGCAACAACCTGCTGAACCTGTTCAACCTGTTCAGCGGCGGCGCGTTACGTCAGCTCAGCATCGCCTCGCTCGGCGTGTACCCGTACATCACGGCGTCGATCATCATGACGCTCGTCACGCCGATGATCCCTTCGCTGCAATCAATGCGGCAGGAAGGTGAACAGGGCCGTAACCGCATCGAGCTGTACCAGCACTGGATGACGGTGCCGCTGGCGTTCGTCCAGGGCTACGCACAGCTCGTGATCCTGGAGACGCAGGTGTCGGGCACGGGCGCGCTGCGTTTCAGCCCCAGCTTCACCGGCGACGACGCACTGCCGACGCTCACCGCGCTCTTCGCGATGACCGCCGGCACGTTGTTCCTGGTCTGGCTCGGCGAACTGATCACCGAGAACGGCATCGGGAACGGCATTTCGGTGATCATCTTCGGCGGTATCGTCGCGGGCATGCCCGGACTGCTGAACCAGTTGTTCAATTCGACGATCGGCATGTTCGGCATCGCCCTCCTGGCTGCGCTGTCCGTCGTCCTGGTCGCCGCGATCGTCTTCATGCAGGAGGCGACGCGCAAGATTCCCGTGCAGTATGCGAAGAGCGTTTTTCGAGCGGGCAAGATGTACCGGCAGTCCGGACAGAGCCACATACCACTGCGCGTGAACTCGGCGGGCATGATCCCGCTGATCTTCGCGTTCTCCATCGTCATCCTGCCGGTGACGATCGCGCAGTTCATGCTCGACTCATCCACCACACCGTGGATCCGGGACACCGCGAGCTTCTTCGTGCGCGTGCTGGGGCCGGGCACGGGGACGGGGGGCGCAGGCGCGAGCCCCGGATTCTACATCCTGGTGTTCGTGCTGGTGGTGTTGTTCAGCTTCTTCTACACACTTGTCGTGTTCCAGCAGCAGAACCTGGCGGAGAACTTGCAGAAGAACGGCGGCTTCGTGCCAGGTATCCGGCCGGGGCGCCCGACGGGCGAGTACATCATGCGCGTGCTGGTGCGTATCACGTGGGCCGGTGCGCTGTTCCTGGGCCTCGTCGCGATCTTGCCGTATCTGGTGACAAACTGGTTCGACATAACGTCACTCACGATCAGCAGCACCGGCATGCTGATCGTCGTCGGCGTCGTGCTGGATACGATGAAACAGCTGGAAGCGCAGCTCCTGATGCGCAACTACGAAGGGTTCATTCGCTAGGTGTACGTGATCTTCTTCGGCCCTCCGGGTGTCGGCAAAGGCACGCAGGCGGCGATCGTCGCCGCACAGGCGGGCTGGGCGCACATTTCGACGGGCGACATGCTGCGCCGCCACGTCGACGAGGGCACGGACTTGGGCAAGCAGGCCAAGTCGTATATGGACGGCGGCCAGCTCGTCCCCGACGCGCTCGTCATCGATATGTTCATCGATCGTCTCGCGGGGCTCCGGCCCGATCAGGGCTTCGTGCTCGATGGATTTCCACGGACGATCGCACAAGCACGCGCACTCGATCAGGCGCTGCAGTCCCGCGGCAAGGCGATCGACATGGCGCTCAACATCACCGGCCCGGACGACGTGCTCGTCGAGCGCCTGCTCAATCGCGCTAAGGAATCCGGCCGTACCGACGACACACCCGAAGCGATCCGGACGCGCCTCGAAGTGCAGAAGCCGCCTGCCGAGTTGCTCGATCACTACCGGCAGCAAGGCAAGCTCACGGAGATCGATGGCATACCCCAGATCGAAACCGTAACCGCATCCATCCTCAAGGTGCTCGACATGGAGCGCGGTGCGCAGGCCTCGGCGTAAGGAGTCGCATGCCGATCATTCTCAAGTCAGATGATGAGATCGCGATCATGCGCGAAGCGGGGCGCATCGTCGCGAACACGCTCAATCTGCTGGTCGAGGCGTTGCGCCCCGGGCTCGTCGTGAAGGAACTGGACAAGATCGTGCGGCGCGAGTTCGCGCGGCATGACGTGATCCCGACGTTCCTGGGCTACGGCCATCCGGCGTATCCCGCGACGGTCTGCGTCTCAGTGAACGAAGAGATCGTGCATGGGATCCCGGGCAAGCGCGTCATCAAGGAGGGAGACATCGTCAGTCTCGACCTGGGTTGCACGTACAAGGGGTTCGTCGGCGACTCGGCGGTCACCGTGATCGTCGGCACACCGAAAGACACCGTAGCCGAACGACTGGTCAACGTAACCAGGGAGGCGCTAGAGGCCGGCATTGCGCAGGCCAAGGCGGGTAATCGTATGGGGGACATTTCCCACGCCATCCAAACGCACATCGAATCGAACGGGTTCGGTGTGGTCCGGGAATACGTGGGACATGGCGTCGGGCGGGATATGCACGAGGAGCCGCAAGTGCCCAACTTCGGTCCGGTGGACCGGGGGCCGGTGCTCAAGAAGGGCATGGTGCTGGCGTTGGAGCCCATGGTGACCGTCGGAGACTGGCGCACCCGCCAGCTGGATGACCACTGGACCGTCGTCACCGCGGACGGCAGCCTCGCAGCGCACTTCGAACACACGATCGCCATCACCGAGAACGGCGCCAGGGTGCTCACAGCGCCATAACAAAGGGATAAAACTTCTCGTTTCCACGGGGAGCCTGCATTTGGTATAAGAATAGGCTGATCACGGAGATTTCCGAGAAGGAGCGCATGGCAAAGAAGGACGCGATTGAGGTTGAGGGCCTCGTGCGAGAGCCCCTCCCCAACGCGATGTTTAAAGTTGAGTTGCCCAACGGGCACCAGGTGCTGGCGCATATCTCGGGAAAGATTCGTCTTAATTTCATCAAGATCCTCCCCGGCGACCGCGTATTGGTGGAGCTTTCACCATACGACCTGTCGCGGGGGCGCATCACTTACCGGTTCAAGTAAGAGGACATCATGCGAGTCCGGGCTTCGGTAAAGAAGCGCTGCGAGAAGTGCAAGATCATCAAGCGTCACGGCGTGCTGCGCGTGATCTGCGAGATTCCGAAGCACAAGCAGCGGCAGGGGTAGAACATGGCACGTATCGCCGGCGTCGACATTCCGCGCGACAAGCGCGTCGATATTTCGCTCCGTTACATCTACGGCATCGGTCCGACGACGTCGAAGAATATCGTCACGACGGCGCAGGTGAATCCGGCGACGAAGGTGCGCGACCTGACCGACGAAGAAGTGAGCCGCATCCGGGAACTCATCGATAAGGAGCACACCGTCGAAGGCGATCTGCGGCGCGAAGTGCGCCAGAACGTGCAGCGCCTGATCGAAATCAATTGTTACCGCGGAGTGCGCCACCGCCGCGGCCTGCCCGTGCGTGGACAGCGCACGCGCACGAACGCGCGGACGAAACGCGGTGCGCGCCGCACGGTCGCCGGCAAGCGCAAGGCGGCAGCCAAGAAGTAGACCCGGACCTGTCCGGCATAACAGCACGGTGCGCCGGTGCGCGGCGCGAGAAGGAGACGCATGGCTGAGCGAAAGGCATCGACGAAGACGAAGGGACGAAAGCGCGAACGTAAGTCCGTGCCGCGCGGCCGCGCCTACGTGCAGTCGACGTTTAACAACACGCTCATCACGCTGACCGGACCGAATGGCGATGTCCTGTCGTGGGCGAGCGCCGGCCAGGCAGGGTTCAAGGGCTCCCGCAAGAGCACGCCGTATGCCGCGCAGATCGCCGCCGAACAGGCCGCCCGCCGCGCGATGGAGCACGGTCTGCGCCAGGTCGAGGTCTTTGTGAAGGGCCCCGGCAGCGGCCGCGAAGCGGCGATCCGGGCGCTCCAGAGCAGCGGACTGATGGTGCTCAGCATCAAGGATTCCACGCCGATCCCGCACAACGGGTGCCGGCCTCCCAAGCGGCGGCGCGTGTAGGCCGGAAGGACAACAATAGATGGCTCGATACACAGGACCGGTCTGCCGCATCTGCCGCCGCTACGGCGAGAAGCTCATGCTCAAGGGCGACAAGTGCGTCACCAAGTGCACGCTGGAAAAGCGCCCGACGCCTCCGGGGCAACAGTCGACGGGGCGGCGGCGTAAGCTTTCTGACCGCGCCCTGCAGTTGCGCGAAAAGCAGAAGGCTCGCTACTCATACGGCGTGCTGGAGAAGCAGTTCGTCGACTACTACGAGGGCGCCGTCCGGCAGCCGGGCGTGACGGGCGAGAACCTCGTGCGCCAACTGGAAATGCGGCTCGACAACGTCGTGCACAAGATGGGGTACGGCGACTCGCTGGCCCAGGCTCGCCAGTTCATCAATCACGGTCACATCGCCCTTAACGGGCGCAAGACGGACGTCGCATCGGCCGTCACGAGGGCGGGCGACACCGTCGGGTGGACGGCGCGGGGAAGGAAGACGGAGGCTTTCAAGTACGCACAAGAGAACATAACGAACAAGAAGATCCCGTCATGGTTGAACGTCGACCCCAGTGCGATGAGCGGCCGCGTGCTGTCTGCGCCCGCGGCCGGTGAAGTCGTCTCGCAGTTCGACCCCGCCGTGATCGTCGAGTACTACTCGCGGTAGCGAACACATCGGGCAGCGGAGGCGCATGGGCCGCAGTGGCCGATGCGCCCGCTTTACGCCCGGGGAGGAACACATTGAACGAGCTGGATCCCGCACAGATCGAAATCGAAGAAGAAACAGAGTATTACGTCCGTCTCGTCGCGGAACCGCTGAACGCCGGCTTCGGCACGACCCTGGGAAACGCGCTCCGTCGCGTGCTGCTCAGTTCGCTGCCGGGCGCCGCCGTCACCTCGGTCCGCATCGAGGAGGTCGAGCACGAGTTCTCGACCATCCCGCACATGAAAGAAGACACGACGGAGTTCCTCCTCAACCTGAAGGAACTGCGGCTCCGTGCCTACTCCGACCGCCCCGCCAAGCTCTACCTGGAAGCGCAGGGGGAAGGCGCGGTGATGGCGGTGGCGATCCAGGCGACCGCCGACTACGAGATCGTCAATCCCGACCTGCATCTCGCGACGCTCGACTCGTCGGACGCGCGTCTTACCGTCGAGCTAAACGTCGAGTCGGGCCAGGGCTACGCACCCGCCGGACAGAGCGATGGCCTGCCGATCGGCGTCATCCCTGTCGATGCGATCTTCTCGCCCGTGCGGCGCGTGAACTTCCACGTCACGCACACGCGCGTCGGGCAGATGACGAACTACGACCGCCTGACGCTCGAGGTATGGACCGACGCCACGATGTCCGGCGTCGATGCCGTCAGCAAGAGCGCGGAAATCCTGCAGGATGAGTTGCGCATGTTCGCGTTGCTCGGCAAGCCGCTGCCGCCGACCGTCGACCGCGGCCTCGGCGTCGGTACGTCGCTGCCGCCGGACAAGTACAACATGCCGATCGAGGATCTGAACCTCTCGGTCAGGGCGTACAACTGCCTCAAGCGCAGCGGGCTCATGACGGTCGGGCAGGTGCTGGAGAAGAGCGAAGACGAACTGCTCTCGCTGCGCAACTTCGGCCGCAAGTCGTACGACGAACTGCGCGACAAGCTCATCGAACTCGGCCTGCTCGCCGCGTCCGAAGACGGCATGTCGGAAGAAGCGAGCGCAATGCCGCTCGGACGCTCCGTGCCGTCGTCGTTGACCGGCGAAACGTCGGAGGAAGGCGAGGACCTCAGCCCGCTCGGCGCGGCGCTCATCGAGGCGCTGCGCGAGGCCGGCGAGGACCCGTCGGAACTCATGCGCCGCCGCGAAAGGGAAGAGTAGGCATGCGCCACAAGGTCAGCGGCCGCAAATTCGACCGTCCGGGTGACGAACGCCGCGCCCTGCTGCGGGGGCTCGTCGGCGACTTGATGCGGCACGAGCGCCTCAAGACGACCGAAGCGAAGGCGAAGGAAGTGCGCCCCATCGCCGAGCGCATGATCACGCTGGGCAAGGACGGCACCGTGCACGCGCGGCGCCAGGCGCTCGCCTATATCAACGACAAGGATGTCGTGAAGAAGCTCTTCGACGAAATCGCGCCGCGCTTCACAGCGCGCCCGGGCGGCTATACGCGCATCATCAAGCTCGGTCCGCGCAAGGGCGATGGGTCGCAGATGGCGCAGCTCGAACTCGTCGAACGCGCGGCAGAGTAGCGATATGAGCGGCGATACCGTCGTCCGGCGGGCCGGACGTCGCATCGCCGTCTTGCTCGAGTACGACGGCACGGCGTATTGCGGGTCGCAGTACCAGGCGAACGGCCCCAGCATTCAGAGCGAGCTGGAGTCGGCGATTAACAACCTGACGGCAGAACGCGTCCGTGTGGCCTTCGCGGGGCGGACGGATGCGGGCGTACACGCGCTCGGGCAGGTAGCGGCGTTCGATACGAGCACGGCGATCGCCCTCGAATCGGTCGTGGCCGGACTCAACCACTTCCTGCCGGAGGACATCGCCGTGAAACGGGCGGCGGACGTGGACCGGGGCTTCGATCCGCGCCGCGATGCCAAGAACCGCGTGTACGCGTATCGCATCGACAACCGGCCGCTGCGGTCGCCGCTGCTGCGCGATCGGGTGTGGCATGTCGACCGGCCGCTCGACGTGGCGGCGATGCAACGGGCGGCGCGCCGGCTCGAAGGCGCGCACGACTTCGCGGCGTTCGCACCGCCGTTCGATGGCCGCACGGAGCGCACGTTGCGGCGGTGCGAGATCATCGGTTCGTGCGAGCAGTTGACGGTGCGCATGGAGGCGCAGGCGTTTCTGCCGCACCAGGTGCGGCGCACCGTCGGGCCGATCGTCGAGGTCGGGCTCGGGCGGCTGACGGAAGAAACGCTCGTGGAACTGCTCGATGCGGCGGAGCCATCGACCGCGGGGCCGGCGGCGCCGCCTTGCGGGCTGTATTTGGCGCACATAGAGTATTACGGACTCGATTTCGGGTCCGAAGGGTGAACGGACAGGCATGGGAACGTATTCGCTGAAGCCGAAAGACATAGAAGAGAAGTGGCACGTCGTCGACGCCGACGGCCAGGCGCTGGGGCGCCTGGCATCGAGAGTGGCGGCGACGCTGCGCGGCAAAGACCGCCCGACGTTCACGCCGTCGATGCCGAACGGTGACTTCGTCATCATCGTCAACGCGGCGAAGGTGAAGATCACGGGCGATATGCGTGAAAAGAAGTACTGGCGGCACTCCCAGTACCCGGGCGGACTCAAAAGCATCTCGCAGGAGAAGCTGCTCGCGACGCGCCCGGAACGGGTCGTTGAGTACGCCGTGAAAGGCATGCTGCCGCACAACTCGTTGGGCGCGCGGCTGCTCAAGCGGCTGAAGGTCTACGCCGGTCCCGACCACCCGCACGAGTCGCAGGTGAACGCGGGTAACGGCAAGAAGCGCACGGCATCGGCGTAGGAGAAGATTGATGGCAGCAACGGAGCGATACCTCTACGGCACGGGACGGCGCAAGACGGCCGTCGCGCGCGTGCGCTTGTACCCGGGCGCCGGCGAGATCCTCGTGAACGGCAAGGGGTACATGGACGTGTTCACGCGCGGCACACACCAGCAGAAGGTACTGGCGCCGCTCAAGGCCGCCGGCGTCGATGGCAAGTACAACATTCAAGCCCGCATCGTCGGCGGTGGCATCACGGGGTGGGCCGGCGCGCTTTCGCACGGCATCGCGCGCGCCATCGCCGGCAACGATGAAACGGCGAAGCCGGCGCTCCGGCGCCAGGGGCTCCTGACGCGTGACCCGCGCATGAAGGAGCGCAAGAAGGTCGGCCTCAAGCGGGCCCGGAAGGCGCCGCAGTACACGAAGCGCTAGCCTCCGGCTACAACAGAGAACAAACAACAGACAACAGAGGAGAAGGTCACCCTCTGTTGTTTTGTTGTCTGGTGTTCTTAAATCACGACAGGCCGCGCCACCACGGCGCGATGGACGTCTCGATCGCCCGCACGATGCCCTCGACGCGCTCCGGGTGCGCGCGCACGTCGTAGTCGAGTTGCCGTAACGACTGGTACGCCGCGAGGAACGCCAGCACATCCGGCGGACACGTCCTCGCGCGCACATTCGACAACAATGCGCGCGGCATCCGGCGGCACACGGTGGTCGATCGCGCACCAGAACGCAAGCGTCACCAGGTCGACGCGCCAGTCGCCCGACAATGCGAACTCCCAGTCAAAGACGCCTGTGATCTCGTCGCCGATCGCGAGATAGTTGCGATGATGGAAGTCGGCGTGGACGACGTCGTTTTGCCGTAACTGCACGCGTTCGCCGTGCTCGACGACCGATGCAAGTTCTCGCGCGAGCGGCGCCGCGCGCTCGTCCTGCACGACGGTCTCCATGTGCTCACGCATTCGGGCGAAGGCGAACGAGCGCCAGTCGTTCGACTCGCCGGCGGCATCCTTGTGCATCTTCGCCAGTTCGATGCGTCGCTGCGCATGTCGCGCGGTCATGGAGTCGGGGACGTCACCGGGAAGTCTCTCCTGCAGCGACCACGCGACGTTCGGTGTTCCGCCCGTGCCAACGTATTCGGGCGCCGGGTATCCGATCGCGCGCAGGCGACCGGCAAGCCGCACGCCCCGCTCGAATATCGATGCAAGGCTGCGGCTCGTGAGGACCGCCGGAGGCGACATCGTCTTCAGCACCAACTCGCGCCCGGCGCGGTCGATGGAGAGCATGGCGCCGAACTCGCCGCCCGCCAGCGGCCCGACGACGTCTACGCCCAGGTCGCCGGCCAGGGACTGCAGTTCGGAGTTGTCGATCATAAGGAAATGGCCCTCGCTGCTCGCGACGGCCACCGGTGATTGGACAGTCGGCGGGAGCTACTTCTTGGTGCTTTTCGTCGCCCGCTTTGCCGGCGCCTTCTTCGCGGCCGCCTTTTTGGCCGGAGCGCGGCGCTTCTTTGGGGCTTCGGCAGCCGCAGTGCCGCCGGCAGCGGCGTTCAGGTGCTTCATCAGCCGCGACTTGTGGCGCGAAGCGGCGTTCTTGTGAATGACGTTGCCCTTGGTCGCGCGGTCCAGGACGCTCATCGCCTCCCGCACAGCGGCGGCTGCGTCGCCGGAGCCTTCGGCGATGCCCGTGCGGGCCTTCTTGACGGCGGTGCGAGTGGCCGTGCGGACGGTCTTGTTGCGTTCGCGGTGTCGCTCATTCTGGCGCCACCGCTTCAGCGCGGATTTCGAGTGTGCCAATGTGGAGATCCTCCCTGAAGATTGCGGGTCATGCTATCGAACGGGGTGGGCGCTGTCCAGCCACGCCGGAGGTCGCTCGATTGTAGGGAAAACGACCTCCGTAGTATGATGCGGCGACCGCGATATCCCCGGGCGGACACCCCCGAAACCGGTCTGTTGCCCATGTTGAGAACGCTGCGATCTCGCTTCTTCGCGGATGAGGAGGAGCGCTCCGACGATGCCATCCGCCTTGACGCTACGACGACGCTGGCGGCCGCCGCATCGATCGTCGCGCTGGGCTTCCTCGGCAGCAGGCTGCTCGGCCTCGTGCGGACCGTGGCGATCGCGCACGCGCACGGCACGAGCCCCGACCTGGATGCGTACTTCGTCGCGTTTCGGCTGCCGGACCTGATCTTTCAGTTGCTGGCCGGCGCCACACTCGGCAGCGCCTTCATCCCGACCTTCGCGCGCGTGCTGAACCGCGGCAGCGAGCAGGACGCCTGGCGGCTGACGTCTTCGGTGCTGAACATCGTCTTCCTCGCGACGCTCGTCTTCGCCGTGCTCGGCCTGCTCTTCGCGCCCGTGCTCGTGCCGCTCACCGCCCCGGGCCTTGGCGACGAGACGGGCCAGAGCGAAGAACTGCGGGCGCTCGCCATCGACCTGACGCGCATCATGATGATCTCGCCGATCCTCTTCGCCGTGAGCGGCATGTTCATGGGCATCCTGAACGCCCGTCATCACTTCCTCGCGCCTGCGATTGCGCCGATGTTCTACAACGTCGCCATCATCGTCGGTGCGCTGATCTCCGACGACGTCAAGGTCCTCGCATTCGCCGTTGTGATCGGTGCGCTGCTGCACCTGTTGGTGCAACTTCCGGCGTTGCGCCTCGTCGGCATGATGTGGCAGCCGATCTGGGAATGGCGCGATGCCGCCGTCCGCGAAGTCGGCCGCCTGATGGGCCCGCGTGTGCTCGGCCTGGGCGCCTATCATCTGAACTTCATCATCGCGACGTTCTTTGCGTCGACAGTCGGCAGCGGCGCCATCTCCGCGGTCAACTACAGCTGGCTCATCGTCATGACGCCGATCGGGCTGTTCGGCATGGCGATCTCGACCGCCGTCTTCCCGCGGCTCGCCGAGCAGGCCGCGCGCGAGGACGGCGAGCTGCGCGAGACGCTTGGTCGGGCGTTACGCCTCATCCTCTATCTCACGGTGCCAGCGAGCGTGGGGTTGATGATCCTCGCGCAGCCGGTCACGGCATTTCTCCTGCGGAGCGGCGCCTTCGACGCCGACTCGGCCGACCTCGTGGTTACCGCGCTGGTCTTCTACTCGATTGGACTGTTCGCCCACAGCGGCATTGAGATCCTGAGCCGCGGCTTCTACGCGCTGAGCGACACGCGGACGCCGGTAGCGTTCGCCATCATCTCCATGGCGGTGAATCTCGTGCTGTCGCTGGCGCTGGTGTGGAACTTCGGCATCGGCGGGCTAGCGTTTGCGCTCTCCGCCGCCGCCATCGTCGAGTTCGTGCTGCTGGTGCGCACGCTCGGGCGGCGCCTGCGCGGCCTGGACAACGGCATGGTGATGCAATCGCTCGCGCGCACCGTCGTGGCCACGGTGCTCATGGCCGAAGTGCTGGCGTTGTGGCTGGCGGTGCTCAAGCTCGCTGGCGCGCTGGACCTCGGCAGCAAGCTCGACTCCGGCGTCGCCGTCGTCGGGGGGATGCTCATTGGCGGTGCGGCGTTCTACATCACCAGCAGGGCCCTCCGTAGCCAGGAGGCGGTGGTGCTGGCGGAACGGCTGCCCCTTCCGGGGGCGGTCCGGCGCCTGGTCCTGGGATAAGCGTTTCCCTCACTTGTGAGGCGTCGAATCCGGCCGATATACTGAGCATGGTGTTCACAGGCTCCGGTTACCGACACGGTGCGGCCTTGAGGGCCGCACGTTTTTGTCCCTGAGGGGGAGTATCATTGAGCTTCGCAGATAAGACTCTCGTATGCCGCGACTGTAAGCAGAACTTCACGTTCACCGCTGGTGAACAGGAGTTCTATGCGAACAAGGGGCTCCAGAACGAGCCCGTGCGCTGTCCGTCGTGCCGTTCGGTGCGCAAGTCGACCCGCCAGAACGAGCCCGAAGAGGGGTATGTGCGCTACGGCGTGTTCGCGAGCTTCGGCGGTCGTACGCCCCGGCAGATGCACCCCGCGACCTGCGCCGAGTGCGGCATGATGACCGAAGTGCCGTTTCAGCCGCGCGGCGACCGCCCTGTCTACTGCAGCAACTGCTACTCGAAGGTCCGCCCGCCCGAAGGCTCGACCGACGCCGAGCGCGCCAGCTAACGTCCGATCAGACCGCGAATCCCGGAGGCCTCACGAACGTGAGGCCTCTTGCGTTGCATCCGCCACTGGGTGCGCCTCTGCCGGTCGCGCGGGCGCGAGGAGGCGTAACGTCGCGAACCCAACGACGCCCATCAGCGCCGACCCGGCGAAGACGCCGATCTTCGCCTCATCGATGAGCTCCGCCGAGTCGAATGCCAGCTCCGAGATGAACAGCGATACCGTGAACCCGATGCCGGCGATCATCCCGGTTGCGAGCAGCATCACCCAGCTGACGCCGGTTGGCAGCGTTGCTACGCCTGCCCGCACCGCTGCGAACGAGAACAACACGATGCCGGCCGGCTTGCCCAGCATCAGCCCTAACGCTACACCGATCGACACGGGCGATTGCACCGCATCGGCGATGCTGTCGCCGCTGAGTTCGACGCCGGCATTCGCCAGTGCGAAGAGGGGGATGATCAGGTAGCTCGTCCACGGGTGCAGCGCCTGCTCGAGCCGATCCGAGACGGGCCGGCTGTCGCGCGCCAGCTCCTCGAGATCGCGAAGCGCCGCCTGCTCCAGCTCCTCGCCCTCGGGCGTGCCTTCCGCTTCGTTTCGGCGTAGCTGATCGCTTAGGTCGAGAACGCGGCTCTCGAGCTGCTTGTCCTCGTAGAACGCGTTGACCGGCGTCAGCAGACCGAGCGCCACGCCGGCGATGGTCGCATGGACGCCGGACTCGTGGAGGGCGAACCAGCCGAAGACGCCAAGGCCGATGTATACGATGAGGTCGCGGATCCCGAGCCGCCCCATGATCGCAACCGCGCCGAGGGCGCCGGCCGCGGCGGCCAGCCAGCCGTAATCGATCTCGTCGGTGTAGAACACGGCGATCACAGCGATCGCGCCGAGGTCATCGGCGATGGCGAGCGCCAGCAGGAATACCTTGAGCGCCAGCGGCACGCGGGTGCCCAGGAGCGTCAGCACTCCCACCGCGAAGGCGATGTCCGTCGCCATCGGGATGCCCCAGCCACGCGCGCCATCGCCGCCAGCGTTCAGCGAGACATAGATGAGCGCGGGTACGATCATGCCGCCGAGCGCCGCGGCAACCGGCAAGGCCGCCTTACGCGGATCCGACAGCTCGCCTCTCAGCAGCTCTCGCTTTATCTCGAGCCCGACGACGAAGAAAAAGATCGCCATCAGACCGTCATTGACCCAGTCCGTCAGCGAAAGATCGAGTTCGGCGACGTTCAGGTCGACGACGAGGTGCGCATTCCAGAACTCCGCATAGCTGTCCGTGTCCGGCAGGTTCGCCCAGACCAGAGCCGCCACCGCGGCGACAAGCAGCAGGATGCCGCCGGCCGTTTCGGTGTGGAGAAACTCCTGGAGCGGGCGTACGAGAGGCCGCAGGACGGCGGGCGTCGTGGGGCGAGAGGCGGGATTACTCAGCGTCGTCTCCTTACGGCTCAGCGAGCGTCACTCGAAAGTATGCCAGAGGGCGGCTGCACGACCGCGCGCTAGAAGTGGTACTTCTCCGACAGGTTGTACTCTTTGCCGCCGTAGATTGCGGTCAGCGTGCCATCGTCTTCGTGCCGGAAGCGGAAGCATTGCGACGAGTCCCGCGATCTGACGAGCGACGACGCGACGGCGATCGAAAGGTTCGAGTCCAGGAACACCTCGACGGCCTCAACCTGCGGGTCGAACTTCTTCCAGCTAATGCCTTCGCTGATCGTCGAGCCGGAGAGCGCGCCCGTCTCCGCCGGCTCGATGCTGAACCGCACAGCTTCGGCGTGGCCCCTGCCCTTCGTCTTGAACATGTACGACCCGATTTGCGACTGCTGGATGTGATTCCGCGGCGCGCCGCCGCCGAAGATCACCGTCGACGTGCGCTCTCCCAGTTCTTCGGCCAGCAGTACGATCGCGGCCATCTCCAGCACGTCCTGCACGATGTCGAACTGGATGTGCTTGCCGCCCTCCGCGCGGAAGAACCCGAGATCCATGCCCAGCACCGAATCGCCGATCGCCGGGCAGTACACAGGCGTGCCGGCGTCCGCAGCGGCGGTGAGGATGCCGCGCTGCGAGCCGATCTTCTTGAAGTAGAGGCCCATGCGGTAGATGTACTCGCGCGTCGTCAGCAGCCGCTCCGGCAACCCTTCCGCAAACTCAAAGATCATGGGCTCGACGCGGCGATAGTCCGCTTCGTCGCCGAACGTGTCCCAGAAGCGATTCACATCGTGCTCGGCGAGCACCACGTCGTCGGCAGTTGCATGTCCCTGGTAGTGGAGGCTGCCGAGGATCTCGAGCATGTCATGTGTGAGTTGCGCGCCGGTGATGTCCAGGACATCGATGCGCCGCTGGTCGATCAGCGACGCGATCGCCGGCCCGAACCCCATTGGCACGGGCGCGCCGGCGACCGCGCAGAAGATCACGCGGTTGCGCTCGACCATCTTGCTCCAGAGCGCGATCGCGTCGGAAAGACGCCGTGGCTGCCCGCCCGTGCGCCCCAGCGCATCGATGAACCCGCGCAGCGAAGCAGCCGCATCGGGCTCGAAGCGCTTGATCGGCGTGACAAGAAAGTCGTGCTGGTCAGCCACGGTGGAAGGGTAGCGAAGGACCGATCAAGGGCATAGGCGCCGTTCCGGTCCGAATCGATGTCTTCGGTTGAGGAATGGTCGCGCTGGGTCGTGCGCGATTACACGCCCGCGGCTTCCTTCGCCTTGAGCAGGAAGTCTTCCTTACCGCACTTCAACAGTTCGTCGATGCGTTGGATGACGATGTCCGGCTTGTAGTCGACCGCGTGCTTGGGGTCGAGCGCGTACTTGCCCTGCAGCACGTGGACGGTCGTCAGCCGGTCACCGAGCGCCGCCTTCGAGCGCAGGAGGATGCCGGGCTTGTCGTCGACGAGCACGTAGTGGTCGGCCTTGAATCGCGCTCGTACCGACGGCAAGAACTTCTCCTTGTGTACGAAGATCAGCACGCGCCCTTCGACTGCCTGCGTGACGCCGCACTGGTGGATCTTGCTCGGCTGGAATACGGGGTCACCGTCGGACAGCACGATCGGCGTGCCCATGGTCTTCAGGTGCTCGATCACCTCGATGGCTTGCGGGTAGAGCCGCGGGCAGAAGTCCCACTCCATCAGCGCATCGAGCGCAGTTTGGACGAGGTCTGCATCCTTTGGATTCTCCTCGGCGAGCCTTCGCATCGTCTCGTAGAAGTCGATCACGTCCAGGTCGTCGCGCACGACCTCGTAGAGGCGCCAGAACTCTTTGGCCAGGCGTTCGCCCAGGATGTCCCCGAGCGTGGCTTTCATGTCTTCCTTGACGCCGTCGTTGTCCAGCAAGGTGTTGTCCAGGTCGATCAAGAAGACGAGTTGCCGCACGGTCGATCCTTCCCGGTTGGCGCCCGGCCCGGGGCGCGAGCCCCACCTCTTCAAAGTCTAAAACGCGCGAGCGTAACGGGCATCACTTCTCCGTCAAGCACATCTCAATTGAGTATATAGGCGGTTGCCAATACCCCGACGCCCTCAGATTCCGCGGCCCGCCTACGGCACGTACTGGTCGATGATCTTCTGCGCCGCCGTCAGCGACAGGATGTCGTTCGAGCCGTCCTCGATCATGGACGAGCGGGCGTCCCGGAACAGCATCTCGACGACCATCTCCTTCGTCAGTCCCATGCCGCCATGGAGCTGTACCGCATCGCTCGCCACCTCGAATGCGGTCTGCGTGCAGAACACCTTCGACGAGATCGAGTACTGGGTACCCGGCGGAAACGTGCCGCTGTTGTACAAGACCGTCGCCCGCGACAGGTGCCGCGCCGCCTCGACCTTCACGAACATGTCGAAGAGCTTCTTCTGCACGAGCTGGTGCTCGGTAATCGGCACGCCGCCCTGGATGCGTCCCTTGGCGTACGTCAGCGCCTCTTCGAACGCCGCGCGCGCGACGCCGGTGAACGTCGAGCCCATGTAGGCGTTCGCGCCGGCCAGCACCGCATCGATCGTGCCCGTGTACGCCTCGGGTGGCGCCAGCATGTACGACTTCGGGATGCGCACGTTGTCGAAGAAGATCTCGCCCTGGTTCAGCGCTCGCTGCCCAATCTTGTTCAGCGGCGCGCCCTTCGTCACGCCGGGCAGGTTCAGCGGCACGATCGCCACGCCGCCACCCGCCATGCCGCGCGCCCGGTCGACGCCGAGAAACGCCAGCGCGTGCGTCGCAATGGTGCCGTTCGACACCCACGCCGACTTCTGGCCGTTCAGCACGTACTGATCGCCGTCGGGCGTCGCGTTCAGGCCGTACTGGATGTCGGGATTGGAGAAGTACTTCGTGCCGGGCATCAGCGTGTCGGAGCCGTGGCCCGGCTCGGTGATCGCCCAGCAGCCGATGTATCGCCCCTGCTTGTCCTCGCAGAACGGCATGACGATCTCTTCCATGATCTGCGGGTCGCGCCGGCCCGCGGCGAACGCGAACGGAAACGACGTCACCGCCAGCGCGATCGCCAGGCCCGCGCTGCCCCAGCCCATCTCTTCGTTCACGATGTGCGACTCGAGCGGCCCCATGTGCGAGCCGCCGAGCACTTCGGGGAAGTTACGCAGGTGATAGCCGTCCTCGTAGGCACGCTTGAAGACGTGCCACATCGGCGAGCCCTCGGCAATGGTCTCCTCGGGCGTCATCTTGTCCATCGCGACGCTCGCGGGGCGCATGACGTCGCGCGCGAAGGCGTGCACCTGCTCCTTGAGGGCTTTCTGCTCGTCCGTGAGGTCTTTGCGAAGGTCGACGTACATGATGCGCTCCCGGTTCTAGCCTGTCCTCAGCATTGGGGAAGCCGCGGTTACATGGAAGGGCCGAACGACGCGAGGCGGACGGTCGGGAGGTGGGAGATCGGGGTAGGAGGTCGAAGTCCGAGCTTCAGCCGCCCGGGAACGCCGCGATGATCCTCCGCGCGTGCTGGATGTGGTCCAGGTCGTGGACGCGCTGAAAGCCCGCCCACTCCAGGCAGTTCAACGGCCCGAAGAACGGATGCGGCAACTGCATCTCGAGGTTCGGCGCATCCGGCAGACTACGCACTGCATCGAGCAGGTCGGCGTTTCGCTGGCGCAGCTCGGCGAGCGCTTCCGCGTACGGCCGTCCGTCATCTGCCGGGATCATGCCGATGCCGGCGCCGACCAGGTCTTCGGCGGGTGGCGTCGTACCGCGGGCCAGGTGATGGATCAGCTTTGCGATCAGGCGCTCGGTGAAGGCGGCGTGCGACGCGAGCCTGTGCAGTCCCCACTCGTCCGCGGCAGGCGCCACCCGCGCCTGTTCTTCCGTCACCGAACTGAAGATCTCGAGCAGTTCTCGCTGCGTCTCGCTTACACTCTCGACGATCGCGTCGGGCGATTTCGTCCCGTGATCGTGCATGATGTCGAGATACCGCTCGCGCGCGTCCTGGATGTCCTGGCTTACCATCGCTCAGCCCTCAACTACGTGATCCACCGGCTCTTGCATCGTAACGGTGGCACGAGGCCACGCGTCGGTCAAGCGCGGGCGGGCGGCGAGTCATGCATGGATCTCGACGCGCGTCCCCGCCTCCGCGAAGAGCCAGAAGTACTGCGCATCGTGCAGTTGCAGCCCGACGCAACCGTGACTGGTTGCGGTGCTTCCGAACACGCTTTGCGGGCGCCAGTAGTTGAGGTGCAACGCATCGCCCTGCTGGTCGTAGTACTGCGTGAAAAGCACGCGCTCGACGTCGTAGCGCGCCTGGGCGGGGTTGTAGCCCGCCTGCGCAGACGTCATGCGCTCGACCGCGATCCGTCCGTCCGGCTCGACGGCGTGCGAACCCAGTGGGCTCGGGAACTGCGGCGACCCGCTCGACACCGGCGCCGTGTAGATCGCCGCATCGCCGATCATCGCCGACGCGGTCTGCGTCGTGACGTTGACGTCGATCCACTTCTCCGCGCCCTGCGGGTCGCTCAGCGGCGATGCCTGGCCCGGCTGCAGGATGAAGAGGAACGCCGCATAGATGTACGTGCCATCGGTCAACTCGTACCAGGTCGTCGTCCAGTCGGGCACCGTCGGCACCCACGTCTGCGTCCCGACGAGCCAGTTCTCGCCCTGCACGGCGCGCGCGATGGTAACGGGCGTCAGGTCTTCGAGCGTGGCGACTTCGTCCGACTGCGTGGTCGGCGCGGAGCGCACGCGCACGTCGCCGCCAACGACGATCGCCGTGTTTTCACTGATCGCGGGCGTCGATGTCGCTGCGGGGACGGGCGTAGACGTCGCGGGCACAGGCGTGCGGGTGGCCGTCGGCGGGATCGTGGGTGTCGGATCGGCGCCGCCGCTCGCGCAGGCGGCCAGCGTCATGGTGATAATCGCAAGCGCGATCGCGGACGCGGGATGCCGACTGTGTGTCATGTGGCGATCGTAGCACGCTGCTCGTGCGCCACGCGCGTGGCATCGATCACGAGCGCTCCAGCACCTCGTCGACGATCCTGTCGCGCACCGACTCGGAATTGTCGATCGTGGTGTGGTTCACGGGTTTCAGGTCGCCGCCCTTGTCGCCGCTCTCCGGGCCTTGCTCGTCGCTCGCGTCCCAGTTCTCGACGTTCGGCGATTCGTAGGGTTCGCCGCTGAGCGTCGGGTCGTTCGATTCGTGGACGTTGAACACCGGCACGACGTCCGGGCGCGAAGCCGTATCGCCCGTGTACAACTCGTCGACGCGATCGAGGTCCACGACGACGACGAATCGGTCGGCGTACTGGTCTTCGAGCCGCGCTGCGACGACGTCGGCTGTTACGGCGCCGTGGCTGTGCCCGACGATGGCGGCGCGCAGGCAGGGGTAGCGCTCCAGGTACACGCGCACGACATTCGTCGTCCAGTCTTCCATGCCCGTGTGTACGTTCTGCGCGCCTGCCATGGCCGGCCCTGCGAGCACCGAGAGCGTGTCGACGCCCTCGTCGTCGTAGCGGTCCTGCAGGTCGCTGATGACCTCGCGGATGCCGGCGGCGCTGGCCTTGTCCTTCAGGTTCACGACGCCGCCGCCGACGCCGACGAGCAGCACGGGTTCGTCGCCCTGGTCGCATGAGACCTCGGCGGGTGAGAAGTAGCCGTGCGCAACCGCGTATTCCGGCTCGTCCGGCGCGTCCTCTGAGCACGCTTCGGTGTTCGGCGCCAGCGCGATATCGACGCCCAGCAGGAACTCGGCGTCCTGCTGGTCACGTTCGTCGTCGGCGTTGAAGTCGGGCAGTTCCCCCGGGTCCTGCGCGTCTTGCTCGTTGATCCGATCGTCGCCGTTGACATCGAGGCAGGCAATCTTGCTGAACGTCGCGCGGGGGGTCTTGGAGAGCCCCGTCGAGTCACAGGCGACGGCCGTCGCTGCGACGAGCATGGCGCAGAGTCCCGTGAGGTAGCAGATGTGCAAATTCTTCATGCGTCCAGCGTAGGAGGCGGGGCGTTACTATGCAGGGTGCATTTGGACTATCGCGAATTGCACATTCATCTCTATGGACGTGCGTCAACGAGTTCCAGCGCAGCAGCTTCGCCGCGAAGCTGGCCGCAGGCGGCGCTGATCTCGACGCCCTTTTCGACCCGCACCGTGCAGGCGACGCCGCGCGCCGCGAGTGCGCGCTGGAACGCCAGCGTCCGTGCTCTCCCCGGCCGGTGGATGCCCTCGTCCGGCGTCGGGTTGACGGGGATCAGGTTCACGTGGCACAGCACGCCGTCGAGCAGGACGGCCAGCGCGCGCGCCTGCTCCGGGGCGTCGTTCACGCCTTCCATCAGGCAGTACTCGAATGTCACCCGCCGCCCCGTCTTCGAAACGTAGTCGCGGCACGCCTGCACGATGTCCTCAATCGGGTACCGATGCGCTGTCGAGATCAGGCGTTCGCGCAGCGCGCGGTCGGGGGCGTGCAGGGAGACCGCAAGCCCGACCTGCAGTTGTTCATCGGCGAGCTTGCGAATGCCGGGGATGATGCCGACCGTCGAGATCGTAATGTGGCGCGCCGCCATCGCCATGCCCGTGGCGCTGTTCACCGTCTCGACGGAACGCCAGACGTTGCGATAGTTCGCCATCGGCTCGCCCATGCCCATGAAGACGACGTTCGTCAGCGCGCGGCCGCCGCTGTCGCGCTGGTCGCGCGCGAACGCGACGATCTGCGCCACGATCTCGCCGGCCGTCAGGTTGCGCTCGAAGCCCGCCTGGCCGGTGGCGCAGAACGAGCAGCCCATCGCGCAGCCGGCCTGGCTCGAGACGCAGACCGTCGCCCGCCCGCGGCTGTCGCCGCGCGGGTCATACAGCATCAGCACCGACTCGATGAGCTTGCCGTCTTCGAGGCGCAGCAGGCGCTTGCGCGTCAGCCGGTCGTCGGCGGTCAACGTGGCGACCGTCTCGATGCCCGGCAACGGCAGTTCCGCGGCGAAGCGCTCGCGGAGCGCCGCCGGCACGTTGGTCATCTCGTCGTACGAAGCGGCGAAGCCCCGGTACGCCCACTCCCACACCTGGCGGGCGCGATACGGCGGCTCGCCGGCCGCTTCGACGGCGGCCGTCAGTTCGGGCAGGCTCAGGTCATACAGGGAAGGCATCGATCCAGTGTAGCGAGCCGGGTTCGCCGCGCCCCGCGACGTCATACGGGCGATTACGTGCCTTTATTGCACGAATGGAAGTTCGTGTGTTGACAACTCCGGCACCCACGGGTGTATCATCGCTCCCCTGGCGCCGCAGCGCGTCGATCCCCCGGATGGCCGGAGGCGCCACCGCCGAGAGGAAGCGGAGGAGGCTGATCTCACGAAGAACATCCTTGCCTTTGCCCTGACCCTTGTGGTCCTTGCCGTCGTCTTCGCGGCGTCACACTGCCCCAACGATCCCGATTGCGGCCACCCTGGCGGCGAGTGCGGGAGCGACAGCGGCTGCGTGCCGGGGTTCGGCGGCATCGACGACACGCCACTCCGCTGCGGCGGCGGTGGTGGAGGTGGTTCTGGACCGCCTGTCGCTACGGTCGTCATTCCAAGCCCCACGCCGACGCCCGTGCCGCAGCAAACACCAGTACCGCCCTTCAATTTTGTGCCTTATACCTTCAACAGCCCTAACTGCTCGGACAGCAGCCAGTATGTGGATCCTATCAACGTCATCTACGCGGAGAACGGCTCGTGGCCATCTGTTGAATCTCACGCTGGGCAGCACGGGGGTTGGAACAGCCACGATGGTAGCGAGCAGTGGTTTCAAGAACTCGACAATTGCTACCCCATGCACGGGCAGTCCGCGAGTGGGCCCAACTGGCAGTTTCCCGGGCGCTTTCACATGCGATATCGGCAGGGATCGAACTCGATTGCCGGGTACGGAATCATAAGCGTTGCCGACGCGCATCACGAGGATCTTGGCCAGTGCATCATAATGGGAATCGAAGTTCCGGCGCACGTCGTTGATCACAATTCCGACAATGCAGGCGAGAGCGGGTTCGACATGGGGAAGGAGGACATCATTCAAAACTGGGGTGTCGGCGGAACGGGCCACACTCCTCGCGATTACATATACCTCCGGAACATCATGCTCATGAAGCAGTGCGACCAAGCGTACTCTTGGGGCGATGGTTACGCCGTGATCGTCCCAATCCCAGACTAGGAGCGCGTTATGAAACACTTGATGCCACTTGCGCTTCTGGCCGCGGCAGCCGTACTCGCTGCGCTAGCTGGAGCGGCCCGTCAGTTGACAATGGAGAGCGAAGGCTACGCCACGCTCTCGCCTTCACAGAGCTCGGCGGCGGAGGCTACCCAGTTCGACCAGTATCCCCTGTTTTGGTTGGGGGAGGCGTTCGACAATCTTCCGTTGGCCGCAGTGATCCGCGACCTGCGTTCAGACGATCCCACGTCCGCTGTTCCCACCGCAAGGGACGGATTCTATTTCGTATACGGTGATTGCACCGCGAGTGCCCACGGAGGCTGTGCACCGCCGCTTCAGCTATATGTCACCTTGAGGTGCTATATGCCGCCTGAGTTGCTTGACCCGGTAGGAATAACCAAGAGCCTTGGGGTGGCGCGCGGTGGGGCAGTGACTCTCGACATCTACGGTGACGTCACGATGTGGACTGGCGAGGTCTCCGTAACCATTTTCTCGTCGACGGATGAACTATCGGACAGGGCCATTGCAGCATTGGAGCCGGCGAATTTAGCAGCGCTCGGTTCGGACGCCACGAATGTTATTACGGGGTACGACGGCTTGCGGTCAAATCTCGCTCCACCGGGGAGTGGCAGTTGCGATCAGATCCAAGAGAGAGAAAGGTCTCGCGTCCCGGGTGTCGATTGATCGCACGCCAGATCTCTCGGCATGAAGAGCGCATTCATCGTTTGCGGCGGTGTCTTGGCAGTGGTTGGCGCGTTCGGCGCTTTTCAAGCGCTCATACAAATGTGGCCAAACTTCCACGACCAGTTGGCGGGTACCTTTCTCCTCAGTTCGTTCGCCCTCATCGGTATCCTTACCACCGTTCTGGCGCGACGTGCCGCCTGTACCGATTTCGGGCGCCGAACGACGACCATTCTTTCTGGCGCTGTGTTTGCTTTTCTCTTCCTTCAGGGTGCTGCTCTCATCTTTCTCACCCATGCTTAGCGAGGCGAATCGGCGTTGGACTACGCTGGCGATCACGCCCCATCGCACTGACGAGATCATCTCTCGCGCACATAGTGTAGCGAGCGGCGTATTGTCGCCCCGGCAGACCCATATTCTCTGATCATGTTCGAATCAGTACACAAAAGAGAATCTCGCTCCTGACAACTCCCGCCCGTACGGGTGATCATCGCTCCCCTGGCGCCGCAGCGCGTCGATCCCCCGGATGGCCGGAGGCGCCACCGCCGAGAGGAAGCGGAGGAGGCTGATCTCACGAAGAACATCCTTGCCTTTGCCCTGACCCTTGTGGTCCTTGCCGTCGTCTTCGCGGCGTCACACTGCCCCAACGATCCCGATTGCGGCCACCCTGGCGGCGAGTGCGGCAGCGACAGCGGCTGCGTGCCGGGGTTCGGCGGCATCGACGACACCCCACTCCGCTGCGACGGCGGCGGCGGCGGTGGGGGTGGTGGAGGCGGCCCGGCATCTACTCCCACGCCTGTCATCGATGCCGGATTCCGCGCCTTCGGCGGAGAGTTCAGCTACAACGACGACTGTACTCAGCGGATCGACCCTGTGACGATGATCATAAGGTACGACGGAACTAACGCCGAGGAGCACTTCATTCACCATGGAGTTACCGTAAAGACGGGTGGACTCCAGCACTTCAGGGATTTCGAAGCCTGCGTCGAAGGGGAGTACAGCACGGCTACTAACGACGGACAGACGAATTGCGGACCGCTCCCATTTCCTTGTGGTGCGGAAGCGCGCATGCATGTCCGGTGCAATGTCGTGGGTTCAGCGCCAGATACGCACGGCGGCACCTTCGCGAGTTGTACGCCTCATTTCGACGAGGCCGTGACCTGTCGTGGAATTCCCAAACACGCGATTCCTGACCAAATGGGAGATAGGTGGCCGGGTCTCAACCCGACGAGCTCAGGGTTCAGTGCGGGGCGAGACTACTTCCATTGGGTCATGGTCCAGGAGGGCGGGCATGCCTTCATCGCCAGTAGATGGTGGGGCAACGTTCATCTGATGAGCCAGTGCAACGGTTGGTGGACTGGAAGTGACGGTTACGTCAATCATATCGACGGTAGTTAGGAGCTCAACGAGATGAGGAATTGGGTGAAAACCATCTCGCTGGGCGCGACGTTCTGCATCTCGGCGCTGGTCGGTTGGTCTGTTGTTGACCCGCTTGGCCAAACCGTGAGCGGTACCGTGGTGTCGGCCGACGACCCGGAATGCAGCGACAAGGTACGTGCGTACGACGATCATGCACTCGTCTATTTGGGCAACGAGTTTGAAGGATTGCCGCTCCTGACCTGCCAGGCCCCGTACTTTCCCGCGACGGACTACGGCATTCCCGAGACGCGATTCTTCGCGTTCGTTTACGGATGTCTTCCACTCGCCGACGAAGAACGCGAAGGCTGCACTGCGGATGTGCAAGTCACGGTGTTTCCCTGCGATGGACCGGATTTGGCGGACGAAGTGACCGAGCGCGCAAATCTCAACATTCGCGGCGCTGGTGCCTCGAGGAAGCATGACGGCTCGATCTACATCAAGGGTGCGACCGTCAACGTCATGATCTCAACAGGCAGGCACACCGAGGACGCCAAGAACCAGGCAGAACGCGCGGCGCATGCGCTCATAGGTGCGAATGCGCTTTCGGCCGCCTTTGACGAGTCCGACTCCTTCTCGGATGTCGAGAAGATCAAGCCGGGAGCGAACGACGTGTGCAGCTGAAAGTCATCGCGCTTTCGTCAATGCTCGCGGTGCCCGCCTTTCTGTTGGCGGCGATCGTCACGATGCTGTTCCTCTCCGCGGTTTGGGCAATTTATGGCGCCACTTCTCCGTCGGAAGAAGGTCTGCGGATACTGGTCGCCTGGTCGGTCACCGCGGCGACGGTTGTGCTGTCTCTGTCCGTTCTCATAGGCGGGACTGCGCTCTTTGCGGCGCGGCTTCGCTTGAACCGCTTCGCCGCGATATCCGCCGCCGGTTTGCTCTGGGGGTTGACCCTTCCTTTTCTCCTGGGGTACCTCACGTTCTTTAACGGATGCGGCGTCAATGTCAGTGTGCCGTACCCCGGCACACCCGCGTGTTCGTAGCCGGGTTGCGCATCGCGCGCACGATCGGCATCGCGCTCGGCGCGTCCTTCGCGGGCACCAGCGTGATCGTTGGTACCCTCGCGGCATACGGCCTGCTTGTGTATCCGCTTCCGTACGACACACCCAGATCCGCGATCTTCCTGCTGTCGATGATCGTGCTTGCGATCATGGTCGCCGCGATCGCCAGCTCCATTAACCGAATGGTTGCTCCTCGACGGCGACCCACATCCCTGCTTGCGATGCTTGCTGTCCTTATGATCGGATTCGCGGTTGGAAGCGGAGGAGCGAACGCGCTTTATGGCATGCTGTCTGGCGATAGCGCAGAGGCCGGCCTTGCGTCGGCGCTCGCCTGCGAGCAAGATGCATCCATGTTTATTGGTTACCCTCTGGTGTATGCGGGGCGAGAGGTCTTGGGCTACGAACTCCAGGGCTGTCGTCGCGAGAAGACACCTGATCTCTTTGCTCCGGATGGAACCCTTTATCACGCCGCAACAGATTCGTTCACGTTTGTCTACGGGCGATGCCAGATACCCGAGGGCGTGCGATCGTGCCCCGTCCCGGTCGCGATCATTGTCTACCCGGCATGCGAGGAACCGATCTTCCCAGGAGTGATCACCGGAACAGTCAAGGTTCGCGGCGCACCGGCATACGTGAAGAACGACGGATCGCTTCGTCTTGAACTGCCAACGCATACCCTGACGATTTACGGCCCGGGATCGACATTTGTTGAACGACAGGGCAACGCCAGGGCGATCGCTGGCCTGCTCGTACCCGCAAATGAACTTGCGTCGGCGCTCACGGCCCAATCGCCGCTGTCGACAGCATTGGGGCCGGCAGCCGTGTGTCCATGACGCTGCTTCGGTCCGCAGGCGCAGGGGGCCTGGCGTTCGCCGGCGGCCTCCTGGCATTCATCATCGCCATGATCGTGATCTGGGTGATTGCCTCGCTTTCATACGATTGGACTGAGAGTCTCAGTCGCGACATACGCACAACGCTCGCGGTGGGTACGGTCGTCGCGGCCTGTTTGGCCGCTGTGGCATGCTTGCTGTTCGTCAGCCAGCAAGCCTCCGCCCGGCTGAACGCGAACGCACTGGGCTCGCTGTTCGTCGCCGCCGTCCTCGCGGGCCTCATCTTCTACCAATTGTTGGAGATTCTCAGCGAGACGAACGCCTGCATGTGGGATGTCGGGGTTCCGTTGGATCGGGAGTGTTGGTCGAAATAGAGCATGCTCGGTTCCGCGTCTTCAGAACCATCCGCGGCGGCGTCGCTTACTGGTAGCTCGATATTGACGTGCGGTGTACGATCGCCTTCACGTGGCGACAGAGGATCCAGATGAAGATCTTCGTGGTAACGCCCGATCCTCGCGGTTTTCAATGGCGAGAGGGCATGTTCGCGGGCGCCCTCGATGCGAACACGTCCGACAACGCGGTGCGCACGTACAGCACGGCTGTCTTCGCGCTGGTGGGCGTCTCCGGTGCAGCGCTCGTCGCGACGGCCTATGTTCGCGCGTCGCGTGAACGGATACGCGATGGCAGCCGGGCTGATTACACTGGTTTTACTTGGCGTAGTCTTCACGTACGCCGCCTGGATCGTTGCCGTCGTCAACGAGTGCTCGTTTGACTATGCGTTTCCCGGAGGCGGCGAGGGCTACTGCCGCTGATGAGAAGGTCCTCCGTGATCCGCCCCGCTGGCCCAGGCACCTGCCGATGCCCGCTTCCTTCGCGCCGCGCGAGCAGCCAGAATAGTCGCAGAGAGTGCACCGGGAGGCGGAGCCATGACCACAACAGAGAGCGCCGATATCTACGTGGGCAGGGACTACGGGCGTCACGACTTCATCATCACGCCTGAGGTCATCGGCGAGTACATGGACGGCACGGGCGACCGCAACCCGATCTACAGCGGGCCGTCGCCGCTCGGCGGCCCCGTCGCGCCGGCGCTCGTCCGTCATTCCGAGGTCTACGCATACCGCGACCACCCGAAGGCGCAGCCATCGTGGTACCTGCCGAACATCTACGGCAACCTGCACGCGCGACAGGAGTTCGCGTTCTTCGCGCCCGTCATGGCCGGCGACGCCCTCCACACGCGCTCATTCATCGCAGATCGGTACGTGAATCGAAACCGCCAGTACGTCGTCAACGAAGTCCTCTACTTCGACGCCGACGATCGCGTGATCATGCGCGGACGCACGCACCAGAGCTTCCTGCTCGATCAGCAGAACGAAGGTATCGTCGTCGACAAGACGCGCGAGAAGTCGTCGGAGCGCCGGTTCGATGTGGATACGTCGGCCGCGCTTGAAGCGATTCCGCCGGTGACGCGGCAGATCACGCCCGAGATGTGCTTCACGTTCAGCGGTCCGGCGCGCAACTACCACAACGACAAGGAGATGGCGATCAAGCTCGGCTTCCCGGATGTCGTCGTGCAGGGCATGATGTCGATCTGCTTCCTGTCGGAGATGATGACGGATCGCTTCGCCGCCGGCTGGATCGCTGCCGGCAAGATCGACGTCAACCTCGTGAACATCGTCTGGGGCAGCGACGAACTGACGTGCCGTGGATTCGTGCGGCATATCGAACAGGAGGGTGACCGCCGCCGCGCACACCTCGACGTCTGGGCAGAGAAGGCCGGCGGCACGAAGGTGACGATCGGCGCCGCGAGCGCAATCGTCGAGTAGGAGCGCAGCGGTAGCACGAAACTGAGCGCGCCCGCGCAGTATCCCAGCAGGACACCAAGCCGACGCGAAGCGTGGAGAACAGCCGCCCCCGGCTGTTCAGCGTGACGGCGCACCCGTCACGCTGAACGACTTCCTTCAGTCCACCCGCACCGGCAACGACCGCAACCCGCGCAACACGATGTTGTCGCCCCAGTCGAGCTTGTCCGTCGCCAGCCGGATGTTCGGGAAGCGTTGCGCGAGCGCGTTCAGCGCCGCCGGACCTTCGATGCGCGCGAGCGGCGCACCGAGGCAGAAGTGCATGCCGTTGCCGAACGACAGGTGCTTATTGTCCTGCCCGCCGATGTCCAGGGCGTCGGGATCCTTGTATTGCTCCGGGTCGCGATTGGCCGCGCCGATCATCAGTAGCAGTTGCTGCCCGGCTTTTACGCGATGACCGTTGAACTCGGTGTCCTCCAGCACGTTGCGCGACGTGCCCTGCACGGGGCTGTCGTAGCGCAGCAGCTCTTCGGTCGCCGTGCCGATCATCTCCGGCTGCGCTCGCAGACGGTCGAACTGGTCGCGATGCTGCAGCAGCGCCAGCAGCCCGTTACCGATGAGGTTCGTCGTCGTCTCGTTCCCGGCGACGAGGATCAGGCCGATCGTGCTGTTCACTTCTTGGAGTGACAGCTTGTCCCCCTCCGCCTCCGCCGCCACCAGCGCGCTAATCAGATCCTCGCGGGGCTCGCGACGGCGCTCCTCCAGGATCGGGATCATGTACTCACGAAACGCGCGCTGCGCATCACGCGCCCGCCGCTGCTCGTCCACGTTCGCCATGCCGACGGACAGCGCCATCTCGTCCGACCAGTGCTTGAACTGCTCGCGGTCGTCCGGCGGAATCCCGAGCATCTCGGCGATGATGATCACCGGCAGCGGGTAGGCGATCTCGCGGATCACGTCGAACGTGCCCTTGGCAGCCGCGTGCTCGACCATCTCGTCGACAAGCTGCTCGACGCGCGGCCGCAGCGCTTCGACGGAGCGCGGCGTGAACGCTTTGCTGACCAGCGATCGCAGGCGCGTGTGGTCCGGCGGGTCGAGCCCGAGCATGGACTGTCCCTCGGCTTCTTCGCGCGTGAGATCGCCGGCGGCGATGCGTTGTTCCATCATCTTCTTGAAGCGAGGCACCTTGCGCCCGTCGCTGGAGAAGCGAGGATCGCGCAGGACGGCGCTGATGTCGGCATGCCGTGTCAGCACCCAGCCGTTGATCGCCCGGCTGAGATGAAACGGATCCTTCTCCTGGAGCCGCCGGTACGTCGGATACGGATTGACGCGGAAGCCGCGTCGCATCGGGTTGAAGGCTACGCCGGTCTGCACACGCTCCAGTGCGAGGAATGCGCCAAACGCGCCCATCTGCATTGCCGTCGACAGCCGGTCTTTCACGCTCATGGAGCACCCTCTCTACCGAAGCAGGTCTGGATATGATGCCATGAGCGAATCTTCATCGGATAGCCGCGAGACTTGCAGATTTCGCAGAGATGCGGCGCACGGCTTCCGCTCGAAGCGCCCTCAGTCGCGGGCGATGAGGAGTACCGCCGCTGCCGTGATGATCCATCCGGCCACGGTGAGCATGATCGGGATGTCCTTCAGCAGCACATCCTCGGGGCTGCCGCCTTCCTTCTTCACGTTCACCAGATACAGGTACCGGAAGATGCCGTAGAGCACGAACGGGATCGTCAGCATCATCGAGTGGTTGGCCGGCAGGCCGTCGGCGGTGAAGGTGTAGAGCCCGTAGGCCATCAGCGTCGCGGCCGTCACGGTCGACGCCATCTGGTCAAGCAACTCCGGCGTGTACTCGTCGAGGATCTTGCGATGTGTACCCGCGCCGTCCTGCAGCAGTTCGAGCTCCGCCCGGCGCTTGTTGATGCCGAGGAACAGCGCGCCCAGCGCCGTCACGACGTACAGCCACGGCGAGATCGGCACGTCGATGGCGAGCGCGCCGGCCATTGCGCGCAGCACGAATCCCGCCGCGATTACCATCAGGTCCAACAGCACCATGTGCTTCAGGCTGAACGAGTACGCCGCCATCAGCACCGTGTACGCCAGGATGGCGCAGCCGACGCGCCAGTCGAGCGCAAACGCGCCCGCATTGCCGATGACGGCGAGACCGGCCGCCCACCTCCACGCTGACTGCGCGGAGAGCTGTCCCGCCGCGATCGGCCGGTTGCGCTTCTTCGGGTGGGCGCGGTCGCTTTCGACGTCGCGGATATCGTTGACGAGGTAGTCCGCGCTCGAGACTAGGCAAAAACAGATGAACGCGACGAGCGACTCGAGGATCTTCGGGATCCAGACGTCCGGCTCGCCGATCTCGTACTGCTGGTTGACCGCGAAGATCAGCGCCAGGAAGACGATGCCGTTTTTCGTCCACTGACGCGGGCGCATAGCCTTCAGGACATAACGGAGGTGCGAGAGGCGCCCGCCCTGACCGGCTTCCGCCGCTGGCGTAGCTTCGGCGAGCGACGGCTGCCCTGTCGCGAGCGCGACGTCTTCGTTCGCCATGGGCGCATGATAGCGCACCCCCGAAGGCCGGCGAAGCCGCAAGTTCCCCTACCAACGGCCGATGATCCCCTTGGGGGGAGTGATGGAGAAAGCGCACGCTTTCAAGGCGCTCAGACTCGACCAGAGCGCCGACGGGCAGATGGTCGAGACTGCCTACTGGACGCTCGTCCGGCAGGCCCAGCATCGCGCTGCCGGCGACCCCGACGCCCACCTGGAGATAGACGCGCTCAACGAGGCGTACCAGACGCTCACACCCGACAGCCGCGGAAAGCCCATGGCGAGCACGCGAGCCCAGGCCGCCGGCACCGGATTTGCGCTCCTAGACTGGTTCGCGGACTGGTGCGCCGACCAGGCGCTCCGCACGCGCATCCGCTGGTCGAAGCGCAACCCGGAGATCGCATTCATCGGCGGCGCGGTGATCGTGCTGATGCTGCTGGCGCTGAGTGCCGGGGCGTCGGCGCTCAACGTGTTCCTCGTCGTCGGCGTGGTGTGCGTGGCGATCTGGGCGCCGTGGCGCCGCACGCCGCCCCCGAACGAGTAGCGCGCACGCCGCATCACAACCATGCGACTGACCGACTGGCGGACTGAAAGACTTACAGCGGCAGGTTGCTGTGCTTCTTCGGCGGCGCCGTGTCCGTCTTGGAGCGCAACATCTCGAACGCGCGAATCACTTTGCCGCGCGTGTCGCGCGGGTCGATGACATCGTCGACGTAGCCGCGCGCGGCCGCGACATAGGGGTTAGCGAAGCGGTCGGCGTAGTCGGCGACGAGTTTCGCGCGCTCGGCGATCGCGTCGTCCGATTCCTGCAGCCGGGTGCGATACAGGATGTTCACTGCCGGTTCCGGCCCGACGACGGCGATCTCGCCCTGCGGCCACGAAAAGTTCATGTCGGCGCGCAGGTGCTTCGAGCCCATGGCGTCGTAGGCGCCGCCGTACGCCTTACGCAGAATGACGGTGACCTTGGGCACCGTCGCTTCGGCGTACGCGAACACGAGCTTGGCGCCATGGATGATAATGCCTCCGTACTCCTGTGCCGTCCCCGGCAAGAAGCCCGGCACATCGACCAGCGTCAGGATCGGAATGTTGAAGGCGTCGCAGAATCGCACGAAACGCGCAGCCTTGCGCGACGAGTCGATGTCCAGCACGCCGGCGAGATACAACGGCTGGTTCGCCACGATACCCACCGTGCGGCCGCCCATGCGCGCCAGCCCGACGACGATGTTCTGCGCGAACTGCGCGTGAACTTCCATGAAGTCGCCGAGGTCGACGATGCCATGGATGACTTCGCGGACGTCGTAGCTCTTCGTCGCGTCGTCCGGGACGATGGTCACCATGTCTTCGTTGCGGCGGTGTACATCGTCGCCGGTCTCGACGAGCGGCGGATCTTCCATGTTGTTGAGCGGCAGAAACGCAAACAGCCGCCGTACTTCCAGCAGCGTGTCTTCTTCGTTATCGATCGCGAAGTGCGCGACGCCGCTCCGCGTCGCGTGCGCCGTCGCGCCGCCCAGGTCCTCGTGCGTCACGTCCTCGCCGGTAACGGACTTGATCACGTCCGGGCCGGTGATGAACATCTGCGACGTGCCCTGCGTCATGAAGATGAAGTCGGTCAGCGCCGGCGAGTACACGGCGCCGCCCGCGCACGGGCCCATGATGACGGAGATCTGCGGAATGACGCCTGATGCCAGCGTGTTCCGCAGGAAGATATCGCCGTAACCGCCAAGGCTCGCGACGCCCTCCTGGATGCGCGCGCCTCCCGAGTCGTTGATGCCAATGACGGGCGCGCCGACCTTGAGCGCCAGATCCATGACCTTGGACATCTTCTCGCCCATGGCTTCCGAGAGCGAGCCGCCGAAGACCGTGAAGTCCTGCGAAAACACGAAGGTCGCGCGGCCATCGATCTTGCCATAGCCCGTTACGACGGCGTCGCCGAGGTAGTGCTGTTCGTCCAGCCCGAACTCCGTCGCGCGGTGCACGACGAGCTGGTCCAGCTCCTCGAACGTGCCCGGGTCGAGCAGGATGTCGATGCGTTCGCGAGCCGTGAGCTTGCCCCGCTGGTGCTGCGCTTCGATGCGCTTCAGGCCGCCTCCGAGGCGCGCCTGGTCCTTCATCTGAAGGAGCTTCTGGAGCCGTTCTTCGCTGGACATCGCGCCGATCGTAGCAGAGCGCCCTTTGTGGCGGTATGGCGCGTTTGTACCTTGCGCGGTCGACGCTAGGGCGCTTGGGCGGCCATAACAGCATCGAGGGCGGGGCGCCTGTCCGCCCACGGCTGCATCTGCTCGAAGGCGCGCGCGGCGCGCAGCACCGTCGCATCGGCGTATGCCCGCCCGACGATCTGCAGCCCGACCGGCAACCCCTTCGCGTCGAAACCGCACGGCACCGACGCCGCCGGCTGACCCGTGAGGTTGAACGGCACCGTGAACGGCGACCACCCAAACGGCGGAAACGCATCTTCCCCGACGTGCGTCGGCGGTTCGCCGATCGGGAACGCCGTCACGGCGAGCGCGGGCGTCAGCAGCAGGTCGTATGTCTCATGGAATCTTCGTATCGACTGCCAGACGGCCATGCGCCGGTTATTCGCTCGCACGTAGTCCGCGCCGGTTGTCTTGCTGCCTTGCTCGAGGAACGCGCGCGCGGGAGGACCGATCTGCGCGCGCTGTTCGTCCGTTAGTTCACTCAGCCAGACTGCGTCCGACGTCGCCGCGAGCACCATGAACGTCTGGTCCGCCGAGGGGTTCGCGAAGCCCGGCGTCGCCTCGTCGACGGTGCAGCCCAACTCCTCGAATCGTCGCGCCGCCGTTTCGCAGATCGCGCGCACCTCCGGATCGACGAGCGCGTAACCGAGGTCGGCCGACCAGCCGACGCGCAGGCCGCGTACGCCGCCTTCAATATCGGAACGGAACGAAGCGCCCGGATCGTCAATCGAAAACGGATCGGATGGCTCGAAGCCCGCGATCACGTCGAGCATGAGCGCGGCATCCCCGACTGTGCGCGCCATCGGACCGCGGTGCGTCATCGTCGACCAGCCGCCGGGGCTGCGCGGCACGCGCCCGTACGTCGGTTTGAGGCCGAAGATGCCGCACAACGACGCCGGAATGCGGATCGACCCGCCGCCGTCGCTGCCCAGCGCCAACGGCCCCATGCCGGCAGCCACCTGCGACGCTGCGCCGCCGCTCGACCCACCCGGCGTGCGGGTGATGTCCCACGGGTTATGCGTCGCGCCGAACAGCAGATTTTCCGTCGTCGGGAGGAAGCCGAACTCCGGCGTGTTCGTCTTGCCGAGGTGAATCGCGCCGGCGTCGAGCAGCCGCCTCGCGCAATGCTCGTATCCCGTCGCGATGTTGTCGCGATACACGACCGAGCCCTTGCTAGTCGGCAACCCCTTCACGTCGAACAGGTCCTTGATCGAGAGCGGCACGCCGTGCAGCGGGCCGAGTACGTCGCCGCGCATGACGGCATTTTCGGCGGCCCGCGCCTGGCTTATCGCCATCTCTCGCGTCACCAACACGTATGCGTTCAGCACAGGGTTCACCGCATCGATGCGATCGAGCAGCGCGCCGGTGACTTCGACCGGCGACAGCTTCTTCGCCCGCACGGCGGCGGCGATCTCGGTGGCAGGCATCCAGGCGAATTCGTCGTTCATGACGCTCCTCGGAAGTGCGACGACCAGTCCGGCATGCAACATCGCCCCGCTGCGGCCACTGTGTCAACTCCCGCATGCCTGCTACCATGCCGCACCATGAAGATCAGCGTTGGGCCGTTCGAGCGGTCGCGCCACCTCGATGACGCGGCGTGGCTCCTCTCAGAGCGCCAGCGGCGTGACCGCCAGCACGATGACCGGCTGCCCGTGATCTTCGAGGCGCCCGATCCGTGCCGTCCGCTCATCGAGCAGGCGCTGTCGGCGCCGGGGGCGTACGGCGTCTTCGCGACGGCGGACGGTAAGCCCGCAGGCTTCGGCATCATGTCGGTGCAACTCTTCGCGCCGACGCACTTTCTGTCTGGATTCTTCCCTCCACGCGGCGCATCGTTCTCCCACTCCGCGCACGCAGCCGCCGAAGGCATCGAGTACGACGTGTACCGCGAGATGTACGCGGCGCTCGGGGAGCACTACGTCGCACAGGGCTACTTCGACCACACGGTGAACCTCTCGGCGAGCGACCGCGCGGCGCAGGATGCGTTCACGTCGCTCGGCTTCGGACGCACGATGGCCTGCGCGATCCGCGGCGTCGACCCGGTCGAGCGAGCGGCCGCGAACGTCGAACTGCACCAGGCGAGCGCCGAGGACGAAGCGGTGATCTTCGACCTCAATACGGAGCTTATGCTGCACCACGCGCGCTCGCCGATCTTCCAGCCGATGGTCCGCGAAACCGACGAGAGCAGCCACGAGATGCAGCGCGGGCTGCTCGCCGACCCCGATGCGAACGCTCACTGGGTCGCGTACGAGGACGGGCGGCCGGTGGGGATGAACACCTTCATGGCGCCGACATTCCTCTCGCCCATGACCCTGCCTGACAAGACGATCTACCTGTTCCAGGGCATCGTCGCGCCCGATGCGCGCGCCGGCGGCGTCGGATCGGCGATCCTGTCGAAGGGCGTCGAGTGGGCGCGCGGCAAGGGTTACGAGCACGTCGCGCTCCACTTCGCCGCACCGAACGTGCCCGGCGCGAAGTTCTGGCAGAGCAGCCGCTTCGTACCCGTCGAATACGGCATGCGCCGCCACATCGACGAGCGCATCGCGTGGGCGAACCGATGAGCGGCGAATACGCGTTGCAGGCGCTCGTCGATGATGTGATCACCGTCGTGCGCGCGGTGGACGGCGTCGATGCGCGGTGCGAGCGGATCACGCCGTTCCTGCGACGCTGGATGGAAGGCGGTGACACGCTGCCCGAACAGTACACGCAGCCCTGCGACGGCCGCGCGTGCGGGCACCTCTTGTACACGGACCCGCAGGGCGAGTTCTTCGTCATCTCGGTGGTGTTCCCGTCGGGGACGAGCAGCGGCGTGCACTATCACGGCGCCTGGGGCGTCATCGGCATTTTGCAGGGCACCGACGAAGAGACGAAATACGCGCGCGACGAGTCGACCGCCGGCGAAATCGGGGCGGGCCAATCGTGCGAATTGCAGCAGACCGACAAGATCTACTCGCCGCCCGGCACGATCACGTATCTCCGGCCGCCCGAAGAGGGCTTCCACCGCGTCAAAGCCGCGGGCGACGACGCCGGCGTGTCGCTGCACATCCTCGGGGGGACGCCGAAGACGCATCCTCACTTCCTTTGCGATGGCGACAGCCGCAAACTCGTTGACTTCCCGATGGACGCCATCATCACCCACGATCCGCTCATCCGTTAGAAGCGAGATGCGGGACGCGGGAGCACAGGCTCGTCGACGTTAGGTTACGCTCTAACGAAACGGAGGCGCCCGTGACGACCGACATCGCGACGCTCTTACGCAACGAACCGGATGCGATCGAGCCCGGCGTCATCGCCACGGGGAGCGGCTTCCGGGCTGTTGTCCGCCACCAGGGCGAGATTGTCTGGCAGTGCCCCCACGTCCACTTCACCGACCACTCGGCCAAAGCCTGCAACGCGCTCGCGGCGCTGCTCCGCGGCGCGTGGACGCCTCAGTCGTAGGATTCGGAGAGCATGCGCTTGTACTCGGCTTCGTCCAGCGTGCCCGGCGGCAGCCCGTGCCGTGCGATCTGCTCGACGGCGGCCAGCGTCCGCGCGACGTCGCGCTCGTCGTTGAAGATGTGAAAGCAGGCGCGCACGCGCCGGTCATTGCACACGCGTCCGACGATCCTGTCGATGCACCAGAGCGCCGACACGACCTCACTGGGGTTGTAGTCGCGCACGGTGAACGTCACGATGCCGCTGCGCACCGATCGGTCGAGCGGCGTCGTGATGCGCACGCCGTCAATGCTGGCGATGCCGTCGATGAATGACGTCCCCAGTGACAGGCAACGTGCTTCGATCGCTTCCATGCCGATCTCGCGGATTAACTGGAGTGACACTTCGAGGCCCGCGAGGACGGAGCCGCTGTGCGTCGTCAACTCGAACTTGTGGATCGTCGCGTTCGCGTACTCGAAGTTCCCCTGGTAGTCGTAGTGCACGTTCGCACCGTGGACGACGGCCAGCGGCTGCAAACGCTCGATGAGGTCGCGTCGCACGTAGAGGAATGCCGCGCCTGACGGGCCCAACAACCACTTCTGGTCGGGCAGCGCAAGGAAATCGCAGTCCATATCGTGGACGTCGAAGTCGGTCTGGCCGGCTGACTGCGCCGCATCGACCACCACCAGGGCGCCGCGCGCGTGCGCCATGGCGCCGATCTCCTTCATCGGCAGCCGCGTGCCGCGATTGAACGAGACGTGGCTCAATATGAGCAATTTCGTGCCAGGCGTCATCGCTCGTTCGAGCGCATCGAGCATCGCCGGTGCGTCTTCGTCGGAGCGAAAGCGGACGATCGACAGGTCGACGCCATCGCGCAGGCGCGCCATGTACGACGGCACCATGACGGCGTTGTGCTCCAGGTTGCAGGTGATGACATGGTCACCCGCCCCCTGTCCCAGTCCCCGCAGGACGACGTTCATGCCCTCGGTCGTGGTGTAGATCAACGCCAGTTCGTCGGCGTCGGCGCCGATAAGCGATCCGACGGCGTGACGCACGCGACCGATGAGCTGCGCCTTTTCGTAGCGCCGTCGACCGTCTGCGGCCCGTCGTACGCTTCGCGCTCCGCGCGCTCGTGCATCGCAGCGATCGTCTCGCGCGTCGATGGCCCCGCCCAGCCGGTGTTGAGATAGACGTTGCGCTCCGTGATCGGAAAGCCCGCGCGGATCGATGGCCAGTCGGTCATGCGGGGCAGGTTAGTGCTTCATGGTCGCTGACGGAACGCCTCAAGGCCGCCGGTACTGCGCGGGCAGCGACTCGTAGACCCGCCGGTACTCCGCGGCGATGGCCGCATGGCCGGCGGCGTTCGCGTCGAGACCGTTGACGTCGATCCAGTCGCAGTGCCCCTTGAACAGCGACCGGGCGTCTACCAGGAACGCACCGTGGCCCGTCGCGACGTCCGCGATGACGGCGTTCCACGCATCGACGGCGCTGCCGCTGCTTGGATTCGTACACTCCTCGGCGTCGTAATACAGCAGCACGAGCAGCGGCACGTCCGCCGGCTTCGCGGCGGTGATCCGTGCGTAGATGATCTGAAGTTGCTCGCGCAGGTGCGTCAGTCCTGCGGCGAATGCATCGACGCAGGGCGGCGCGGCGCAATTGCGCCCGATGTCGACGAGGTTGTTGCCGCCGATGCTCATCGTCAGCACGAGAAGTGGGATCTCGTTGCGCGGATAGGCCGCCATCAGCTCGAGCGCGCCATCGAGCTGCGATTGCTGGCCGTTGCGGCCATTGATGAACGTGTCCGTCGTCTCGTAGCCCGAACCGGGCGACTGCCAGATCACCGGCCGTCCCCGGCTCTGCTCCAGGTAATCGCGGAACAACGACGGCGACGACGAGCCGAGCGCGCCGCAGCATCCCCACTGGATCCCGTCGCCGATGGACAGGTAGATCACCTGCCCGGAAGCGCGCGCCGTCGCGGTCGCGACGGCCGACGTTCCCGTGGCGAGGGGTATGGGCTGGGGTGTGCTCGTCGGAATGGGCGTTTCGGTCGCCGGCGCCGACGTCGCGGTGATCGCGAGCACCGGCGTGGGCGGCGTTGATGTGACTGTTGGCACGCTGCGGACGTCGCGATCGGCGCAGGGCGTCGATGTCGGTGCTGCAGTGCTCGCGCTTGCCTCCGCCGTCATCGTCGATGCGGCCGCGGACGTCGCGTTGTCCGCGTCAACGACGCTGAGCGCCGTCGGCGTGCCGTTCGGGAAGTGCGGAGTCGGCGTGCCGGCGCCGGGTGGAATCGGTCCTTCGTCGTCGAACCGGACAACGTCATCGCAGCCGAATGCCGAGACGATGCGGTCGCCGGCAGCCTGTGCCGTCGCATCAGCCTCCGTCCGGTACGGGCCGCATGCGACGGCGAGCAGCAGCGGCGCGACGAGCCAGCCGAGCCCGGCCCTCTTCACCATGCGCCGATCATACGCCATCTGGAGCAGGGCACGGCATGCACGGCATCTCCTATCGGGTGGCTGAGGCTTCCCCACCTTGACGGGTGCCCATACGATTCGGTGCATGGACGTTACACACGGGACGTTTGGCGACCGACGCAGGACGATCGGCCCACATGTCCTGGCTTGAACTGCTGCTCATACCCCTGGGCTTCGGCGTCGGGGCGTACGGGACGATCGTCGGCGCCGGTGGCGGCTTCGTGCTGGTACCAGTGCTGCTCCTCGTCTACCCGGATGAGGATCCGGCAGCGATCACCTCCGTCTCGTTGGCGGTGGTGTTCTTCAACGCGCTCTCGGGGTCGGCCGCCTACGCTCGGCTGCGTCGCATCGACTATCGGACCGGGCTGGTGTTCGCGGCTGCGGCGCTGCCGGGCGCCGTCGGCGGCGCCTTCTTCGTGCACGAAGTTCCGCGCGAGGCCTTCGACGTCCTCTTCGGCGCCCTGCTGCTCGCCGTCGCCCTCTATACGATGTGGGCCGTCGGACGCCCGATCGTGATGCGGCCGCCACTGCGTGGACGCTTCGTCAGCACGCGGATACTCCAGGGCGCGCACGAGGGCGAGGTCTTCCGCTACTCATACAACGTCCTGCACGGCGTGCTCTTCAGCGCGGCGATCGGGTTCGTGTCGAGCCTGTTCGGGATCGGCGGCGGCGTCATCCAGGTGCCCGTGATGACGACGGTCCTGCGATTCCCGGTGCACGTCGCAACCGCCACCTCGCAATTCGTCCTGATGTTCATGTCCGGCGAGGGCAGCGCGGTACACCTGATCAACGGCGACCTCGTCGGAGATAACCTGGTCCGCGCGCTCCTGATTTCGGCGGGAGCGATCCCCGGCGCCCAGGTCGGCGCGCGTCTGGCGCAGCGCTTCGGCGGTCCGGCGATCGCGCGGCTGCTCGCCGTGGCGCTGATCGCCGTCGGCGCCAGGCTGCTGTACACGGGCATCCCGGGCTGATCGAGGAGGCGCGGATGAGCGATCTTTACGAGTACCGTATCGCAAGGATCAGGCGCGGCGCCCGGCGCGAACTGCAACAGGAGTTGACGGACCAGATCGCGCCGCGGACGGCCGCCGCCGGCGGTTCGATGTATGCGCTCTTCGCCGGCATGATCGGCTTCGCCACCGACGATGCTGTGCTGATGCGCACATGGCCCGATGACGAGACGCTCGCCGCGTCGGCTGATAAGACCCTCTCATCAAGCGTCATCATCGAGTCGAGCGCGGAGCGGTTGATCCCGTCCATGCGGCCGATCGACGCAACACCGCCGCGATTGCCCGGCGTCTATGCGCACCGCTGGTTCTGGTTGCAGCCGCAGGATTGGCTCGAGTTCCAGAGACTGTCCGAAGATGGCGTGTGGCCGTACTTCGAGTCGGACGGGTGCCGCATCATCGGACTCTGGCGCAGCGCCGAGCCGGGTCCGCTGGCGAAGGCGCTCTTGATCACGCGCTACCCCTCGGTCGCACACTGGGAGCGCACGCGGCTGCAGTCGCCGGATGTGCCCGACGGGGCAGATGAGCACCTATATCACGCCGCCCGGGACGCCGGCCGCCGACGTGCCGAACTGACCGAACGCTCGATCGCCCGCCTTGCGCGGCTGCTGTCGCCGATTTGAAATAGGTCGACACGCGTTCGTCTGCACGCAGCCGTGCCGGTACGATGCCGCTAGCGAAGGAGGCCCCATGGACATCGCCGTCGTTTTGCTCGGCTGGCTCGCCATCGTCGTCATCTCGATGGTGATCGTCGGTTACCTGGCGACTCGCTGGGGCCGCGATGCGTTTGGGTGGCTCGTGCTGGCCGCGGCACTCGGGCCGTTCGCGATCATCGCCCTGATCGGCACACGCCAGCGAGATCTTGAGCGCCCAGAGGCGTTCGAGCATCGCGGCGATCGGCTGAGCCGCGAAGCCCAGAACGTGATCCTCGTCGCATGCGATGGCTCCGAGCCGAGCGAGCGCGCGGCTCGCTACGCGCGCGACGCATACCAGGACGCCGACGAGGTTGTGCTCGTCACCGTGTTCCCGCGCGAAGCACGCCCGCGCGACGACGACGCCCCGGCCGTCCGCGAGCACGAGCAGCGCGTCGCAACCTGCACCACTGCCTCGATGGACATCCTGCGATCAGCGAAGCTCAATGCGCGGACAATCGTCGGTTACGGGACGCCGGGCGAGGAGATCGTACGCGCCGCGGATGAAGAGAAGGCGGATGCGATCGTCGTCGGCAAGCGGGGTGCAGGACTGACGAAGGCGCTGATCGGATCGGTGTCGGGGTACGTGCTGAAGCACTCCAACCGCCCCGTCGTCGTCGTCGACTAGGGTCAGGCGTTCGCCGCCTGCAGCTTCGCTTCGGCGGCCAGGTCGGACTCGACCATCATCTCAATTAGCTGGCGAAACGACACTTCCGGCTTCCAACGGAGTTTCTTGCGCGCTTTCGATGCGTCCGCGATCAGCAGGTCGACCTCCGCGGGACGCATGAACTGCGGGTCGCTGCGCACGTAGTCTTCCCAGTTCAGCCCGACGCATTCGAACGCAATCTGCGCCCATTCCTTGCCCTGGTGCGTTTCGCCCGTGCCGATCACGAAATCGTCCGCTTCCGGCTGCTGCATCATCTTGTGCATCGCGCGCACGTAGTCGCCCGCGTAACCCCAGTCGCGGCGCGTGTCCAGGTTCCCCATCAGCAGTTCCTTCTGCATGCCGAGCTTGATCCGTGCCGCGCCGAGGGTGATCTTCCGCGTCACGAACTCCGGCCCACGCTTCGGCGATTCGTGGTTGAAGAGAATACCGCTGCACGCGTAGAGTCCGTAGCTCTCGCGATAGTTCACCGTGATGTAGTGCGCGTACGCCTTCGCAACGCCATACGGGCTGCGTGGATGGAACGCCGTGCTCTCGTTTTGCGGCGTCTCACGCACCTTGCCGAACATCTCGCTGCTGGACGCCTGGTAGAACTTCATCCCGGCGCCGGACTTTGACCGCGACGGTGAAGCCCCCGTCGTCAGGCGGATCGCCTCGAGCATGCGCAACGCGCCCAGGCCCGTGATCTCGCCCGTCAACTCCGGCTGGTTCCAGGACAGCATCACGAAGCTGATCGCCGCAAGGTTGTACACCTCGTCGGGCTGCACCTTCTGCACGGCGTTCATGAGCGATGCCTGGTCCAGCAGATCGCCCTCGATGATGCGGATCGCGGGGAGCGTGCGCTCGATCTGGCTGAGCTTTGGGTTCGCCTGCCCCCGAATGAGGCCGTAGACCTCGTATCCCTGCTTCAGCAGGTGCTCCGAGAGGTAGTAGCCGTCCTGCCCTGTGATTCCCGTAACGAGCGCTCGCGGCATGCGTCCTTGCCCCCTTCCAGGCTGCGGCAAGGATAGCGAATCGCCCCCAGTCGCAGGGAATCGCGACCGCCCTGCGGCCATACGACCCGACGCACCGTTGCGTCGCGTCCGCACGCGCCGGCCATGGCCGCGCAGAACCGGTTACGCCGCCTGCGTCTCGGAGCCTGTCGCCGTGCCGGAAACCGAAAGCGGCTCGACCTTCATGATGATCCGCTGGTCGCCCGGTTGGTTGTACGGATAGGTGTCCTGGCCCAGGTACTTGTTCGCGAGCCGATCGATGTGCTCCGGCGCGCCCTCCGTCGTCATATCAACGACCCTGCCGCGGATCTCGACGTACTGGTACGGGTTCTCCATGTCCGCGATCGAGACGGACACCCGCGCATCTCGCCTGAGGTTCTGTACCTTCACGCGCTTGACTTCGCTGTTGAGTACGATGTGCGACCCGTCGTACTCGACCCACATCGGGGACACCTGCGGCTGCCCGTCGGGCATGAGCGTGCCGACGAACGCGAAATTCTTGCCCTTGATCAGCTTGATCGTCTGGTCGGACAGTTTGACTGCCATAACACCTGCTCTTCCATAACTGTGACCCCCCGAGCGTAGCGGAAATACGGATCACAACGTAACTGCCAACGCGGATAGTCGTCTATCATCCTGCCATGGATGCTCCGGTCCGCGCCTTCGTGTTCGACGTCGGCAACACGCTCTGGTTCGAGGCGAAGGCGCCCGACATGGATCGCGTTGCCGAACTCGAGGCCGCCCAGGTCGCACCGCTCCTCGATCGGTGGGGTGTGAAGCTCGATGAGCCGCTCGCCCCGATCATTACCGCGATCTGGGACGCATACATGGCGGCGTGGCAGATCGAGATGGACCGCGGCCGCTTCCGCGAGCCGAGTTTGCCCTTCCTGATCCGGGGCGCGATGGCCACGCGCGACATCGAACTCACAGATGAGCAGGCTCACGAATGGTGGCGCGCCGCCTGGATCTCATCGAAAGAGTTCGGCCTGCAGCTCTACCCCGATACGCTCGACGTGCTGCGCGCGCTGAAGGCAGCCGGCATGACGATCGGCGTGAACACGAACCGGCCGTGTACCGGCGCGATGTTCCTCGAAGATGGTGCTGCGGTGTTCGGCTTTCGCGAGTACATCGACGATGCGGTGTGTTCGTGCGATACGGGTTACCTGAAGCCGCACCCTTCGACGTTCAAACTGATCCTAGATCGGCTCGGGATGCGGCCCGATGAGGTCGTGATGGTCGGTAACACGCTGCACGCCGACATCGAGCCGGCGAAGGCGCTCGGGATGCACACCGTCTGGAAGCTCAACGGCCGTTACGACCTGCCGCCGTCGCCGGCCGCGGACTACGCCATCCACGACCTGAATGAGATACTCTCGCTGCCACTGTTGGGTGAGTTCGCGCATGCCGTCGCCTCCGCCGAGAGCCCGAACCCGCACGACGACGACAACGAAGACCGCTACTAGTGCCGACGCCAGGCGCGGTTGAAATTACCGAGACGGGGGCGCGTAGACCGAGAGCATGAGGAGTCCAACATGATCGAGACGAACGCGATCACCACCAAGAACATCGACGCGAACGGCATGACGTTCCGCAGCCGCGTGGCGGGCGACGCGGGCGAGCCCGTGATGCTGCTCCACGGCTTCCCCGAGACATCGCACATGTGGATCGATCTCATGCCGCGGCTCGTCGCAGCGGGTTACCGCTGCGTGGCGCCGGATCAGCGCGGCTACAGCCCCGATGCTCGCCCCGCCGGGCTCGACGCATACCGCTACGAAGCGCTCGTATCCGACGTCTTCGCGCTCGCCGACGCGTCCGGCTTCGATCGCTTTCACCTGGTCGGCCACGATTGGGGCGCGCTCGTGGGGTGGGCCGTGCTCGGCAGCCAGGGCGCCGAACGCATCGCCTCGTACACGTCGCTATCCATCCCGCACGCGCTTGCGTTCGCGCGAGCGACGTACGAAGACGAGGGCGGCGGCCTCTATCGCACGATTCTCCAGTTGCTGCTCACTTCTGGCGGCCCGGAGACAGCGTTCCTCGCCAACGACGCCGCAGCGCTTCGCGGCGCCTACACGCACAGCACGCCGGAACAGATCGAGGACTACGTCGCCGTGCTCTCGCAGCCCGGCGCCATGACCGGCGCGGCGAACTGGTATCGCGCGTCGCGCGCGCACAAGCGCTCGCTCGAGGAGCCGGATGTCCCGTTTGGCGACGTGACGACCCCCGCGCTGCTCATCTGGGGCAAGAACGACCCCTATGTGCGGCGCATGTCCGTCGAGTTGGCGCCACCGCACATGAAGGGCGAGTACCGCCTCGTCGAAGCAGACACCGGCCACTGGATTGCGCAGGAGGCGCCGGATCTCGTTGCGGCTGAAGTGCTCGCCCACCTGCGCGCGCATTCCATCGTGTAGCCGGCATGCAGGCCGCGCCGACCCCCCGGCTCAGCCGCCACCTGGCGACCGACGACCGCCCCGTACGGTACGATCGATCCATGCCGCAACCGCCGCGCGTCTACAAGACACCCGCGATCGTGCTGCGCCAGCGCAGGCTGGGCGACGCCGACAAGATCCTCACGCTCTACACCGCCAGCCTCGGCAAGATCGATGCCGTCGCGAAGGGCGTTCGCAAGGCCAAGAGCCGCCTTGCCGGGCACGTCGAGCCGCTCACGCAGGCGACGTTCATGCTGGCGAAGGGCAAGTCGCTCGACATCGTGACGCAGGTCGAGACGATCGAAGCTTTTCAGCCCCTGCGCGACGACCTCGATCGACTCAGCCGCGCGTTTTATGCCAGCGAATTACTCGACAAGTTCACGGAGCCGCACGCCGAAAACTTCGGCCTGTACCGCCTCCTGCTCGACACGCTGCGCCGCCTCGCGTCCGAGCCAGACGTCGATACGCCGCTGCGCTTCTACGAGATGTCGCTGCTCTTCGACGCCGGCTACACGCCGGAGCTCGAGGAGTGCGTCGTCTGCCGCGAGCGCCTGCAGCCCGTGACCAACTACTGGACCGCGGGCGGCGGCGGCGTCGTCTGCCAGAATTGCCGCAGCGACGAGGCAGCGGTCCGTCCCATATCAGCCAACGCCGTGAAGCTGCTACGGCTGCTCCTGCATGGCCGCTACCAGGACGTCACGCGCGTCACGATCCAGGGCGAACTGGCGTCCGAACTGGAGCGGGCGCTCGGCGAATACGTCCGCTGGGTGCTGGAGCGTGACATCCGCTCCGCCGCGTTCATCGATACGGTGCGCAGGCGGCGTGCCCCGCGCGTGCCCGTTGCCGGCCGGGTCGAGGACGAAGCCACGTAGGTCGCTACACTGGGCCGGGTTCATTGCATCGGGAGGGTGGCGCATGCCCGTGTACGAGTATCTCTGCAAACATTGCGACGGCATCTTCGAGGCCATCCGCCCGATGAGCCAGGCGTCCGACGCGGCTCCGTGCCCGGTCTGCAATCGTAAAGCCCGGCGCGTGCCACCGACATCGTTCTCCGCCCGCACGATGCGTGAAGGCTATCCGCGCGCGATTCCCGACCGTGGCACCTACTACCACCTCGGCAAGGAAGTGAAGTCGCGCATCACCGGCTCGACGCGCATGAACGAGCACCCCGAACTCGCGAAGCCGCGGCCGAAGCCCACAAAGTCGAAGGGCGAACGCGAGATCGTCCGTGAGAAGAAGTTTGCCGAAGCGAAGGAAGAAGCCCGCAAGCGGCGCGATGGCGTGCCGCGCGTCATCGACCGGACGAAGCGCCGCAGCGACGACTAGCCTTTGCGCGCACGCCCCCATCGCTGCGATCGCGTGTGAACGTTACGCGCGATGCCGGTCAGTCGATTCCGCAGTGCTCCGGCTCGAGGTCGGGACGCAGCGCGCTGAAAATCGGAAAGCGCAGGTATCCGTCGCCGGACCATTCGCTGAACCGCACGTGGCAGACCACCTTCGGTTCGGTCCAGTAGACCAGCCTCGCGATCGGCGGCGGGTCGTCGAACGTCGGCGTATCACGGACGAGCGGCTCAAGCATCGCCACTAACTGCTTCGCTTCGGCGTCGTTCAAGCCGCCGGCCACGGCGCCGACGTATTCGAAGCGACTGTCCGTGTAGCCGCCGAGCAGTAACTGGCTGAACGGGTCGCCTTTACGGCGCGTTCCCCCGAACGTGTACCCGCCCACGACGAAATCGCCGCTCCGCAGCGCCCGCACCTCGAGCCAGTCGCCTGACCGCGTACCGGGCGTGTACTCGCTGATCTTCCGCTTCGCGACGATGCCCTCGAGCCGTCGTTGCAGCACCGCGTCGAAGAACGCGATGCCCTCGTCGTCGACGAAGTCCACCGCCGCGAACTCCGCGCTGGGCCGGATCACGTCATGGAGCCGGTTCTTGCGTTGCCAGAGCGTCTTGCCGACGAGCGAGCGCCCATCGAGCCACAGCAGGTCGAATGCCTGGTAGCAAAGTTGGCCCTCGACCTTACGCGGTTTGGTGAACTCGATCGGCGGCCCTTCTGCCGGCATCGACATAGCGTGCAGGCGGGGCCGCAGCGCGTCGAACGCCGGGTGGCCCTGCGCGTCCACGACGATGATCTCGCCGTCGAGGATCGCCTCGTAGGCGTTGAGCATGCCCGGAATGTGCGACAGCTCAGGGAAGTAGGGCGTCAGGTCGCGACCATTTCGCCCCGCGAGCCGCACGACGCCGTCGTGTACGTACGCCATGGCGCGCAGGCCGCCCCACATCAGTTCGAAGATATGGTCGCGCGAATCAAACGGCTCCGGCGCGTCCTGTGCGAGCATCGGCGCGATGCTCGAAGGCATGCGGGAGGACGCAGCCCGTTTACTCGAGATAGACGTCGGCCCGTCGGTGTGGGACGAGCTCATCCAGCCTTCCTGCGACGGGCGGGTTTCGCCTCTTCCTTGTCGTCTCTACTGGCCTTCGATGCGCGCTTTGCCGGAGCCGCTTCCTCATCCTCAGCAGCCTCTCCGCCGCGCTCGCGCCGCGCGTTCTCGACGCTGGCGCGCAGTGCTTCCATGAGATCCGTGACCTTGCTCACCGCGGGCGTCGCGGGCCGCGAGATCTCCTGGCCTTCCGCCTTCTGCTCGATCAGCTCCAAAAGTGCCTCGCGGTAGTTGTCCTGGTATTTCTCCGGCTCAAAGTCGCCCGTCAGCATCTCGACGAGCGACTTCGCCATCTTCAACTCCCGCTCGCCGATCTTGCCGTCCTCCGGTACGTCGAACTCCTCCGTAGAACGGATCTCGTCGGCATAGAACATCGTCTCGAGCGCGATCGTCTTGTTGTACAGCCGTAGCGTCGCGAGCTGCTCCTTCTGGCGCAGCGTCACCTTTGCCAGTGCGATGAGCTTCGAGTCCTTGAGGACCTCGCGCAGCAGCGCGAAGGGCTTCGCGCCGATCTTCTCCGGCTCCAGGTAATACGTCTTCTGGTAGTAGATCGGGTCGATCTGGTCCGCTGGCACGAAGTCCGTGATCTCGATCGTCCGCGTCGTGTCGACCGGCACCTTCTCGAAGTCGTCGTTTTCCAGGATCACGTACTGGCCGGGCGAGATCTCATACCCCTTAACGATGTCATTCAGCTCGACGACTTCGTCATCGGCCGGACAGTAGCGCTGATAGCGGATGCGCTCGTGGTCGGTCTTGTGAAGTTGATTGAAGGAGATGTCCTTCTCGTCGGTCGCGGTGTACAGCTTGATCGGGATGCTCACCATCCCAAAGCTCACCGCTCCCTTCCAGAGTGCTCGAGGCATACAGTCCCGTCCTTCTTCGCCGGCGCGCCTGGCCGGAAACTCTCATCTAGCGTCCCTCTTGGCAGCCCATGCTGTCAATCCGAGAATCTCCACACGGGTGAATCTGGACGCTTCGTCGTATAGCAGCGTAGCGAATGGCGATGCGACGGCAATACGGCCCGGGTGTTGTCGCCGACGCCGCGCACCGCATCGACCGTTCGAGCGGCCTGATCCACAATGCAGCCACTGCGGCCGGCGCGATGGAGGGTGCATGCGGATTGGCGTCAAGGTCGGGCCCGGAGAGGAGCCGGGCCTGAAGCGCGCGGCACGGGCAGCCGAGCGCTTTGGCTTCGAGTCGATCTGGCTCAGCGAGCGCGTCGTGACGCCGCTCGACAAGCCGCATCCCTATGACCCGATGCCTGACCCCTGGATCGGGCTGGCGTTCTGCGCGGCCGTGACCGAGCGCGTCCGCCTTGGCACGAGCGTCAGCCAGATCGCGCTGCGGCATCCGGTGCTGATGGCGCGCGAACTGGCGACAATCGACCGGTTGTCGCAGGGACGGCTGATCGTCGGCGCCGGCGCGGGATGGGTGATCGAGGAGTTCGTCTCGACAGGCGTGCCGTTCGACGATCGCGGCGGCCGGCTCAGCGAGCATATCCGCGCGATGCGTCACCTGTGGACGACGCCGCATCAGAGGTTCACCGGTAAGTACTATGACATTCCACCAGTCGGCATCGTCATGCCGCGGACGCCGGGCGGGCCGCCGATCTGGCTGGGCGGCGTGCTGCCGCCGGGTTTGCGCCGCGCTGCGAAGTACGGCGACGGCTTCCTCGCCACCAACGTGCAGCCCGATCGGTTTGCCGCGACGAAGACGAAACTCGACGAACTACGCGCGAAGTACGGGCACACGGGCGACTTCCCGTGCTACGTCCAGGTCTCGCCGCCGGAGACGGTCGACGACGCGAAGGCGCTCGTGCGTTCGTTCGGCACCGCCGGCGCCGACGGTCTCATCCTGACGTACGCCGAAGGCGTTCCCGACGGCTTCCTGCGCACCGCCGACGCCGCGAAGGCACTGATCGAACTGGCGGCGGTGTACGCATGACGGAAGCGCGCGCCGTCATTCGCGAAGTGATCGAAGACGCGTCGCTGCTGGCGGAGGGCGCGGTGGGCATCGACGCCGGGCTGACGCTGACGAAGATCGCGCGCCGGAGCGCGAGGGGCGTCGAACTGGCCGCGTGCGAGACCGCAACCGTCCTTGATGGCCGCGCAGACGTCAGAGACTTCGGCCCGGGCGCCGTGCGCGTCGGCATCACGGGCGCGCGAGGCGATCGCGTGCACGACGGTGGCGGCGTCGTACCCGTGCAAGAGATCGAGGCTGCGGCGCACGGCGCCATCGCGCTGCTGACCGAGCCTCCACCGGAGTTCCTGCTGGCGCTGCTCGGCACCGGCACCGCGTTTGCCGCGGTACGCGACGGTCAGGTCACGCACCTCGGCGGCACGGCGATGGGCGGCGGCTCATTCCTCGCCATCGCCCGCCGCATTGCTCCGTCGCTGACCTATAGCGACGTCATCGACCGCGCCGCCCGCGGGGATCGTCGCAACGCCGATCTCATGGTGAGCGATGCCTACCCGCAAGGCATTGGCCGCATCGGCGCCGACATGACAGCGGCGCACCTGGCGAAGGACGCCGGTTCGCTCGACGATTTGCTTGCGGCGCTGCTGAACATGCATGGTGAGAGCATCGCGCAGATCGCGGCCGGCCGAGGGCTGACGGCGGGCATCAGGACGATCGTCGTGGCGGGGGGCTTCGCGCATCAGAACGATGCGCTCATCTCCTCGATCACCGCGATGAGCGGGTTGTTCGGCATGGCGGTCAACGTTACACCGCACGCCGGGTTCGCGGGCGCGATCGGCGCCGCGCTGATGGCAAGCAGGCAGTAGCAGGAGCAGCACATGAAGGTCGGCGTCGTCTTTCCGCAGACCGAGATCGGCGACGATCCGATCGTCATTCGCGATTACGCGCAGGCCGTCGAGCAACTGGGCTATGACCATCTGCTCGTCTTCGACCACGTGCTCGGTGCGCACCCGGACCGCTTCGAAGGCGATTTTCGCCCGCCCTACACGCATGAGACGCCCTTCCACGAGCCCATGGTGCTCTTCGGCTATCTCGCGGCGCTGACGTCGAAGCTGGAACTCGTCACCGGCGTGATCATCCTGCCGCAGCGCCAGACCGCGCTCGTCGCCAAGCAGGCGGCAGAGGTCGATGTGCTGTCGGGCGGCCGGCTGCGGCTGGGCGTCGGCATCGGCTGGAACTTCGTCGAGTACGAAGCCCTCAACGAGAACTTCCGCAATCGCGGCCGCCGCGTCGAGGAGCAGATCGCGCTCTTGCGCCGGTTGTGGGCAAAGCCGCTCATCGACTTCGATGGTCGCTACCACAGCGTGAAGCGCGCCGGCATCAAGCCGCTTCCGGTCCAGCGACCGATCCCGATCTGGATGGGCGGGATGGCCGACCCTGTGCTGAAACGCGCCGCGCGCATCGCCGACGGGTGGTTTCCGCAGTTCCGTCCCGGACCGCACGGCACGGAGACGATCGAACGCCTGCGCGGCTACCTGCTCGACGCCGGACGCAACGCCGGCGACTTCGGCATCGAAGGGCGTGTCAGTATCTTCAACACGCCGGAAGCCGGCTGGGCAGACGCGATCGATGGCTGGCGCGAGCTGGGCGCGACGCACGTCACGTTGAACACGATGAACGCGCGCTTCGCGTCGCCACAGGCGCACCTCGACGCCGTGCGCCGGTTCAAGGACCTGGCGAAGTAGCGGCTACGCCGCCTGCGTGTTCGAGGCGACCGGCACCGAGCGTGCCAATCGCCTCCGCTCCGTGCGCGTCCCGAGCAGGTAGACCGCCGACGCCGCGCCGATCAGCAACGCTTCGACGCCGCACATGATCCCCAGGAAGATCGTCATGTCGCGCCAGAACGGCTCCGGGAACATCTGGATCAGATGGTCCGTGCGAGTGTTGAGCAGCCAGAAGTCGTTCGCGAACGCGATGTTATGGAAGCGTTCCCACGCGGCGTCGAACCCCAAGGCCGCGACGAAGCCGACCGACCCCACGGCCAGCAGCCCGAGCGCCAGTCCGACGAGACAATGCATCGCAAGCTGGCGGACGTTGCCGTCCCGCGCCCAGATGAAGAACGCGACGACATACGCCAGCACAAAGACGATGCTCAGCTCCTGGATGCGGTTCACCCAGACGACCAACTCCTTCACGTCCTGCAGGTGACGCGTTTCGCGGGCATTGAAGACCGGCCCTTCGAGTCCGTCTTCGGTGACCGTCTGGTAGAAGGTCTTCTCGCCGTTGTTGAAGTAGTCGCGCAGTCCGCCGCCGACCGAGTTGAGATCGTCGCGGGACAGGCCGGTGGCCGCTTCGGCATCGTAGCGGTCGAACGCGTAGTCATACGTCAGCGGCGTATTGAGCAAGATCCGGATGTTGGAGGTGACGAGTGCGACCGGAAGCGCGATCACGAAAATGATCGTGGCGAGCGTACGGGCAAAGCCCATGTGGGTTCCCCCCTGCCGCCCCGCCGCCGCGACATCCGCATTCTCTGACGGTGGATCTATGTTGTCAAGCTGTTGGTCCGCCACCGGGATCGCCCTTTCCTCGGTGGAAGCTTAACGAGCGCCCGCGCACAGCGGCCAGTGTCCGACACGGCGCGTCAACCATCTCTTCCGTGACCTTCCAATGTGGGAGCCTGGCACCCTGTCGATTTCGACGCCTGTGGGGGCGACGAACACGTCGCTTGAGCCGTTGCGACGCGCGGCGAGCGTGCCCGGACGCTGCTCGACGTCGGCGCCGCGTCGCCCTATTCGGGCAGGATCAGGTGAAGGTCCCCGAACTCGTGCCAGAGGTAGCGCTGACGGATCGCCTCGCCGTAGGCGACGCGCAGGTGCCCGCAGCCCGTAATCGCCGCCAGCATCAGCAGATGGCTCGCCGCAGGCTCATGCAGCCCCGTCAGCAGACCATCCACGGCTCGCACCTTCCGCGCAGGCGTGATCGTGATGTCGGTCCAACCCTCGCCCGCATGAGTCACGCCCGCTGCATCCGTGACGGTCTCCAGTGCGCGGACCACGGTCGTGCCGACGGCGATCACGCGACTGCCGCGCGCGCGCGCGTCCGAGATGCGGCGAGCGCTCTCGGCGCTGACCCTGTAATGCTCGCTGTATGGCTCCTCGCCTTCTTCGAGGCTCGCGACGCCCGTGTGCAACAATACGGGCACAATCTCGACGCCGCGCGCCACCAGGCGCGTGATCAGCTCCGGCGTGAACGCACGCCCCGCTGACGGCATCTCGGCGCTGCCCGATTCCGTCGCGAAGACGGTCTGGTAGTACTCGAGCGGCCAGCGCTCCTGCACGTAGCCGTATCGGATCGGGAATCCATGCTCCGCGAGGTAGCGCGGCAACGGCGCAGGCAGCCGCAACGTCGCGCGCCAGAGGCGAGCAGGCTGGCGGCGCGAGTAGGGCGCTTCAAGCATCGCTGTGCCGCCGCCGCACAGCAGCAAGCGGTCGCCGACCGCCCCGCCGAAGAACGGCGTTGTGCCGCCTTCGCCGGGCGTGCGCAGTTCGATCACCCATTCATCGGCAGATGCGCGCGTCGAGAGGTGAACCTCGATCGGCATACCTGCGACCGTTTGCGCTTCGATGGCGGCATTGATCGTCGCGCTCGTGTTGATGACCAGCACGTCGCCCGCGCGAAGATACTCGGTGATGTCGCGAAAACGGCCATGAGAGACGGCGTCGCTCCGGATGCGCGACACCATGAGCCGTACGTCGTCGCGCGCCAGTCCGCGCGCCTCCGGCGGCTCATGCGCTTCCAGCTCGGGCGGCAGTACGAAGTCGAACGGCCCGCATGGCAACGACGACGGGACGTGCTTCGTCGTCTTCATGTGGCGCCTTGTGGTGCCTGTCATCGCAATCGCCATGTCTTCTCCTCCGGAACGGCGCTTCACGCCGGGACGCCGAGCGCTTTCGCGGCATAGCGTCCGCTCGGCAGATCGCCGGTGATCAGTTCGATGAAGCCCGGGACGCTCTCTTCCGGAAGCGCCCGGTCACTGATGTCTTCACCGGGGAACGCCTCCTGGTGCATCGTCGTGCGCATGTCGCCGGGATCGACCCAGTACACGCGGACCTCGGCGTTCTCGGCGGCGAGCACGGCGCTGATCTGCTCCAGCGCAGCCTTGCTCGAGCCGTAGCCGCCCCACCCCTCGTACGCCTCGACGCCGGCGTCGCTCGTCACGTTGATGATGCGGCCGCCACGCCTGAGCGCCTCGCGGGCATGGACCGCCTGGAGCAACGCCAGCGGCGCGACGACGTTCGTGCGAAAAACGCGCTCGAGCACGTCCACCGGATAGTCCAACAAAGCCGGTTGCGGGCTGGGTCCCAGGATGCTCGCGTTGTTCACGACGAGGTCCACATCGCCGCCGTCGCGTGCCGCATCGGCGAGTGCCTCCCGGTGCGCCGGATCCGTGACATCGCCGGCGATCGCGACCACATCGCTCAGCGACGCCAGCTCCGCACGCGCGGCCTCGAGCGCTTCCGCGCCGCGCGCATCGATGATCAGGCTCCAGCCGCGGCGCGCGAGTTCGCGTGCAAGCGCAAGCCCCAGCCCCCGCGACGCCCCGGTGATCAGTGCTGTCTGTGCCATGTCGACCCTCCTCCGTGGCCTTCGGTGTTCACTGCAGTCATCGTAGGCAGCACCCAACCGCGCCACATCGGAGTGGGGACGTGACGTTCGTACCGAATCGGGCCTAGGTCGGAGGATGTAGCTGAGAGATCGCCGGAACGCCGGCCGGGCTAGGGTTCGACGAGGCGCCGCCGGACGGCGTAGAGCGCCGCCTGCGTACGGTCAGCGAGGCGCAACTTCTGCAGAATGTTGCTGACGTGCGTCTTCACTGTCTTTTCGGACAGCGAGAGGTCGCGTGCGATCTCCTTGTTCGAACGACCCTGCGCGATCAGCTTCAGCACTTCGATCTCGCGCTCGGTCAGGTGATCGCCGGCTTCTTCCGACGGCCGGCCGACCTCGTCCATCAGTCGGCGCATCACGCCCGGCGCCAGGATCGGCTCGCCCGCGTGTACCATGCGGATCGCGCGCGCCAGCTCCTGCGGCGATACGTCCTTCATCAGGTATCCCGCCGCACCGACTCGGATCGCGGCGAAGATTCGTTCGTCATCGGCGAAGCTCGTCAGCACGATGATGCGCGTGGACGGCGACGACTCGTGGATGCGCGCGATGGCCTCGATGCCATCCAGCACCGGCATCACCAGGTCCATCAGCACGACGTCCGGCTTGATCCGCTCCGCGAGCGCGACGGCCCGCTCCCCGTCCGCCGCCTCGCCGCCGACCTCGATGCCCTCCTGCAACTCCAGGAACGTCGTCAGCCCCTGCCGGACGATCGCGTGGTCGTCGGCTATCAACACGACGATGGCATCGCTCATGCGTCGACCTCCAGGCGGACGGTAGTACCACGCCCCGACGAGTCGATGGTAAGCCGCCCGCCGAGCATCGTCGCGCGTTCGTGCATCGATGTCAGGCCGAGGCGCCTCGCGCGTATCTGCGGATCGTCTGGATTAAATCCGGAGCCGTCATCTCGCACCGTGAGTGTCACGGGCACGGCGAGGTCAAGCTCGACGGCGATCGCTCGCGCGCCGCTGTGCTTCAGCGCGTTGTTGAGCGCCTCCTGTGCGATGCGGAAGATGTCGCGTTCGACGCCGGCCGGCAATCGCCGCTCGCCGCCGACGCGTAGCTCGATCTCGGCGCCGCGCACCTGCCGCAACACGTCGACATGCTTCCGTAGGGTGCCAGTCAGTCCCTCCATCTCGAGGTCCGCCGGCCGCAACTCGAAGATCAACGAGCGCATCTCGCGGACGGCGTCCTGCGCCATCTGCTTGAGCTTGTTGAGTTGTGCCTTCGCCATGTCGTTATCGCGCCCGAGAAGGGTATCCGCAGCCTCCGCGGTGAGCGCCAGGCTGAACAGTGTCTGCGTCACGGAGTCGTGCAGCTCCCGCGCCAGCCGGTTCCGCTCCTCGATCACGCTCAACTCGCGACTGCGCTCGTACAGCCGCGCATTCTCGATCGAGATCGCGGCGTGCGCTGCCAGCATTTCGATCAGCTTCTGGTCCTCTTCGCTGAAATGCGCGTCGCCCAGCTTGTCCGTGAGGTAAAACGCACCGATGATCCGCGACTTGGAGACGATCGGTACGCCGAGGAACGATCGCATGTCCGGGTGCGCCGAAGGCCATCCCCAGAACCGCGGATCACGCTGGATGTTCGGCGTGCGAAATGGCGCCGGATCCTCGAGCATCGCGCCGAGCAGGCCGTGGGTGCGTGGAAGCGGGCCGATGCGCGCGATCTGGTCGTCGGCGATGCCGGAGGTGATGAACTGCTCGAATCCGCCCTCGCCGTCGGGGATGCCGAGTGCGGCGTAGCGGGCGCCGGCCAGCTCACGCGCCGCGTCGACCATCTTCTGGAATGCCCGCTCGACCGTGACTTCGGCCGTGATCGATAGCAGCGCGTCACTCATCGCGCGCAGCGCTCGATCTCCCGGCTGCGGGTCATCCTTCACGCACTGATTCTAGCGCGGCATCCAGGCACGCGCCGTCCAGTGCATCGAACTTCCGCCGGCCGATCGCCGGGGCGATAATGCGCGGGTGGCGGATACAGGTACGCACACTCTGACCGTCGTCGGGCTCGGACCCGGCGATCCATCGCTGTTGACGCAGCAGGCGCGCGACATCCTCGCCGCCGCCGACGAGGTCTGGCTGCGGACGGCGCGCCATCCAACCGTCGCCGGATTGCCTCCCGGCCCCCGCTATCAGTCGTTCGACGAGATCTACGAGTCCGGCGCCTCCTTCGAGGACGTGTACCGACAGATCGTCGCGAGGGCGCTCGAACTGGCATCGCGGCCGGGCGGCCTCGTCTACGCCGTGCCCGGGCATCCGCTCTTCGGCGAGGCCACGGTGCGCGCGCTGCTCGATCGAGCGCCGGCGGAGGGCATCAGCACGGCCGTCGTACCCGGGATCAGCTTTCTCGATTCGGCAGCGGTCGCACTGGCATTCGATCCGCTCGCCGATGGCGTGCTGCTGCTCGACGCGCTCGCCTTCGCGCCGCATCGACGTCTGCTCGTGCCAGAACGCCCGACGATCGTCGCGCAGGTGTATGACCGCCGCGCAGCGTCGCAGACGAAGCTCGCACTGCTGGAGTCGTACCCGCCGCAGCACGCTGTGCGCGTCTTGCGGGCGTCAGGCACGGCGGACGCGCAGATCGCTGATACGACCGTCGAAGAACTGGACCGCACCGACGGCTTCGACCACCTGACGCTGCTCTACGTTCCGCCGCTTCCTCCGCTCGAAGACGTGCGTTCCTTCGAAGGCGTGCGCGCCGTCGTGGCGCGGCTGCGTGCGCCCGAAGGCGGCTGTCCGTGGGACCTGGAGCAGACGCACGAAACGCTGCGACGCTACCTGCTCGAAGAGGCATACGAGGCCGTCGATGCGCTCGACGCCGGCGAACCGAAGCGCCTGGCGGAAGAACTCGGCGACCTGCTGATGCAGATCGTGCTCCACGCCCAGGTCGCCGAGGACAACGGCGAGTTCGTCGTTGAAGATGTGTTCGCGTCGATCGCCACGAAGCTCATCCGCCGGCATCCGCACGTCTTCGGCGACCTGCAGGTCGCCGGATCCGACGAGGTGCTGCGAAACTGGGAGACGTTAAAGCAAAATGAGCGCGGCGACGAGCCACTCCTCGACCACGTACCGAAGGCTATGCCCGCGCTGCTCCAGGCGCAGTCCGTGCAAAGCCGCGCCGCAAAGGCGGGATTGGCGCCTCCGCCCCCCGACCCCTCTGCCGTCATCGCGGCGTTAGACGCCCTCAGCGACGACGGCGTGACCTCCTCGCCGGAACGGCTCGGCGAACTGCTGATGGGCATCGTCGCTCTCGCGCGCGACCGCGGGTTCGACGCCGAGGAGGCGCTGCGGCACGCGATCGGACGCTATCGCGCACAGGTTGCCGATGCAGAATCGGCGAGACGGACCGCGGGCTAGCGCTTCGCTGCGTTGCGTATCGCGCGGCCGCGTATCGTCGAGAATGCCGCGGCGGAGAGCGCGCCGAGAATAGCGCTCGCGAGCAGCGCCCAGATCAGCCCCGTGCTCCACTCCATCCACAGAAACTCGACGTCCACTTCCTGCCGGTTCTGAATGACGAACACGATGAGTGCCGCAACGCCCGTAACGCCGACGATGAGCTTGATCCAGTCGACGAGGCTGCGCTCGTCGATCGCGGGCATGGCCGTCGCTTCGTTTCGTGTTGACATGTGACCCTCCTCGCTAGTCGGACTCGCGCTCGCTGCGTGGTCCGGCCAGTGGCTCCGCTGGGCGAGACGCCTCGTACGCCTGGCGCGTGCGATCGACGATATCAAACAAGTCGTCGGGCGTGGTCACCGGTGCGCTGCACAACGTGCCGTAACAGGCGTACGCGGCCGGTGCGGGACGCGGAGGCAGCGCCTCTGCGCTCAGCGCGTCCGCATCCGACGCATCGATCATCCGCACGATGCGGTCCGGCACTGGCAGTGCGAGCGCGGCGAGGTGCAGCGGCCACGCGCCGTTATCCGCGGCGGCAACGATCTTCACCTCGGCCCCCGGATTGAGCAGCATGTCGACGGTCCGTGCGTAGTTCGACGCGAAGTATCCCTGCGACTCGATGACGTCTGCAAACTGGGCAAGCGCACGCCGCGCAGCTTCCTTGAAGCGATGCTCGTGCGTGAGACGCGCGAGCCTGATCAGTGCTTCGGCGGCCACGGCGTTCTCCTTCACCGGCGTCTGCCGCATCGAAAGCCGCCCGAGCGTCTCCGACTCCGCCGGCGTGTCGTAGAACGCACCGGCGTCCGATGCCACGCGCTCGATCATGAACTCGGCCAGTCCGCGTGCGCGCTGAAGGTCCCGCGGACGCGCCGCGACCTCGTATGCGTCGAGGAGCGCCACTGCCGTCCACGCCTGTTCGCCCAGCAGTCCGCCGATCTGCGGCCCGTCCGGCGCCAGGTATCGATGAATGCCGCCGTCGTGCGTGTGCAGCGAATCCCAAACAAAGTCCAGCGCGCGCAGCGCACGATCGCGCAGGTCGGCGCGCCCGCGCGTCCACGACGCTTCGAGGTACGCGCTGATCGCCATCGCATTCCACGACGCGTAGATGCGCCGGTCGATGTAGGGCGGATCGTGGCGTTCCCGCTCGGACGCGGGCAGCGGATAGAACTCCTCGTCAGCGTCCTGCGAACCGTAGAACGCGCCGGTGGCCGGATCGCTGAGCCACTTGTCGAGGTACGCCACCGTGAAGTCGATGTACTGCGCGTGTGACTCATCCTGCGTGATGCGATAGAGCTTCAGCAGGTTCTTGAGCAGGAGCGCGTTGTCTTCGAGCATCTTTTCGTAGTGCGGGACGCTCCAGTCACGCTTGGTCGAATATCGATAGAAACCGCCCCACTCCTGGTCGTACGTGCCGCCCCGCGTCATGTATTCGAGCGTCTTGCGTGCCATGTGGAGCGCGTCGCGATCGCCAAAGCGCAAGTACGCGTGCAGCAGCAGGTCGTTCGCGTCGGTGTGCGGGAATTTCTGTTCCGACCCGAACCCGCCGAAGACCGGATCGTACGCATCGAGCGCCGAGTTGAGCGTGTCCCGCAGGATCTGGTCGGAGAGCGCGCCCTCCGCTTCGCCGTCGGAGTGCATCGCGCGCGCGCGGTTCAGCGTCAACTCGGCGATCTTCTGTTCGATCGATTCCTTGTTGTCTTTGTAGTAGGTGCTCACCTGGTTGAGCACGTCGCGCATCTGGTCAGCCGGGACGTACGTCATGCCGGCCATCACTTCGCCGGTCGGTGTCAGGAACGCCGTCGTCGGCCAGCCGCCCATGTTGTAGCGCGCGTTGATATCGGGCCGCACGTCGTTATCGACGCGCACCGCGACGAAACGGTCGTTGATGAGTTGAATAACGTCGCTGTCCGAATAGGTTGTCTCGTCCATCACGTGGCACCAGTGGCACCACACGGCGGAGATGCCGAGGAGCAGCGGCTTGTCCTCGCGCTGCGCCCGGTCGAAGGCGTCACTGCTCCACTCGTTCCAGGCGATCTCGCTGGCGCGATTCGGGCGTGGAGAGAAGTGGAAGGCGGAGTCGGTCATGCGGGCGGTGCCCCTCCGTGAATCGTCAGACGATCCAGAGTAGCAAGCCCATCGCCTCCGCTCCTACGCGAAGGCGACGAGGGCGCCTCGACCGAAAGGGATCCGCTACCTGGCGTAGGTCTTTGCGCCGCTGATACGTTCGAACACGCTTGGCCTATTGCGCCTGCGCCGCCGGCGGGTTGCGATTCTCGCCGGTCAGGTCACAGGTGCGACGCCGTTCTTCCGCCCCGGCACGAACCAGACGTGCATCATCTCGACGGTTTCGCCGTACAGGTAGCCCTCCGCGCACGTCGCCCCGTGGTCGACGGGCACCACATCGCGCATCTCGCGATTCGTACACGTCGCGTGCGTATGCCAGGACGTGACGGCGCCGCATGGCTGAGGCCCGCTTTGCCCGCGCGGCATCGTGAACATCACGCCGATCAGCACCTTCTCGGCAGTCTCCCTGTTCGTGTAGTAGATCAGCGTCTCCGGGTTCGCCAGGTCCATGCTCTTCCCATCGAGCCGATACGTCCGGTTTCCGTAATGGGTGGCTTCCGGCTTCGCGGGATTGCTTCGATATCCCTCCGCCGCGGCGACGTTGAAGTCCGCGAAGCGCGCCGTCGCTTCCTGCGTGCGATGTACGAGGTCGTTGCCGCAGGCGATCTCCTCGGCCGTTGCATTGAGGGCGCTGTGCCGGTGGCTCCCGTTCGCGGCCTCGCGCGCCGGCGACGCCCCCGGCATCGACTCGTCGTGCGCGTGTGTGCCGTCCATGTGCGCTGCATCCGCATCCGACGCCGATGCAGCGTCAGCGTGGGTGTGCACGGGCGTCGCCGGACCGGCTGACGCGCCGGCCGAGAGTTGCTGCGCGCTCGCTGCGTCGATGGACTCACCATCCGTATGCGTCATTCCGCCGTCATGCACGTGAGCGACGCTCTCCTCTGCGTCTCCGTGCTCGTGCCCGCTCGCCGACACGCTCAGCGCGAACACCACGGCGCCAATCGAGGCCAACGCTGAAGCGCGCATCGATAGCGCTCGGACGTACGGCTTGCCCAGCATCCCCTCCGGCCGTGCCATGCCCCATGCGATGTGCAACGCCGAGAGAATCCCTCCGCAGGTGAGCAATACCCCGAGCCCAAGCAACGCATGCCCCGGGTTGCTCAGCGTGAAGATGCCCTCGCGTTGGGCCAATGACGGATCTTCGGCGTGCAGCCAGGCGTCGATGCTGAGGCCGGCGAGCAGCAGCGCGATCCCCACGGCCCCGGCGATGAGCGAGATCAGCAGTCGTTTCATGGCAGCCCTCCTCTGCGCGTCCTGTCGCATCCAGCATCGCGTGAGGCGGCCGGGGTATGACGTGCAAGGCGTAACCGCTGCGTAAACTCTGCGGCAATTCTGGCTGACGGCGCTACCAGCCCGCCGCGCCGCCTTCGCCTCGCGAGTCGGAGCCGCCGATGAACGCGCCTGACTCGCCGTCGATGACGATCGCCTGCGGGCGCCCCGTACCGTTGCCGCGCTTTGCGACGAGTCGGACGTCGTGGCCCCGGCGCGCCAGTTCTTTCGACGTGTGCTCCGGCATGTCGTCTTCGATCAGCAGGCCGTCCGGCGTATCGCCCCAGCGCGCCGCGTCGACCGCTGCCTGCGGATCGAGCGCGAAGTCGAGCACGCCCGTGATCACCTGTAAGTTCGTCTGTACCTGGAAGTCCGCACCCGGCGTGTTGCCGATGAGGTAGGGACGCCCGTCGCGGAACACCATGTACGTGTTGAGCGTGTGCATCGTGCGCTTGCCGGGCGCCAGCGCGTTCGGGTGCGCTGGATCGAGCGAGAAGCCGCACATCCGGTTGTTCATGATGATTCCCAGTTCCGGCAGGCAGATCGCCGACCCGAACGGCGCGTACACGCTCTGGATGAACGAACAGCAGTTGCCAGCCGCGTCGGCAACCACGAACGACGTCGTGTCCGATGACGCTGCCGCGATCGCGGACGCACGCGCGCGTTCGGGATCGATCTCGCCGCGGCGCGACGCCGCGTGTTCCTTCGTCAGCAGCCTCATCGCGTCGAAGTCGACGAACGACGGGTCGCCGGCGAAGCGCTGCCGGTCCTCGAACGCCAGTTTCTTCGCTTCGACCATGTGATGTATCGCATCGCCGGACAGGTGCCCCCACCCCGCCACGTCGTAGCCCTCGATGATGTTCAGTTCTTCGAGCAGGATCAGCCCCTGCGAGTTCGGCGGCGTCTCGTACACCGTGTAGCCACGATAGTCCACGTACAGCGGCTCAGCGACGTCCGCGCTATGCGAACGCAGGTCCTCGGCGGTAACGTAGCCACCGGTTGCCTGTACGCCTTCGGCGATCTGCTGCGCGATCGCGCCCTCGTAGAACGCCGCGCGGCCGCCATGCGCCACGGCGTCGAGCGTCGCAGCCAGCGCCGGTTGACGCAGCACTTGTCCCGTGCGCGGCGGCGCGCCGTCGATATACAGCGACTGCGCGAGCCCCGTGTATTTCGTGAACATGCCCTGTGTACCCGCCAGCAGCAATTCGAGTTCGCGCGACACCGCGAAGCCCTCCCGCGCGTAGCCGATGGCGGGAGCGAGCGCGTCGGCCATCGGCATGCTGCACCAGCGGTCGCGGAACACCTGCCACGCATCGACGAGCCCCGGGATCGCGATCGTCTTGCCGCCGCGCGGCGGCATGCCGTCGGCATAGGCGGCGAGCGACGTTGCCATGGGCGCCTTGCCGCCCGAGCAGATCGCCGTGACGCGCCCTTCACGCTTCGGATACGCGAGGATGTAGGCGTCCCCGCCCAGATGGCTGCGGCCGGGCTTCACGACCGGCAGCACCGCTGACATCGCGAGCGCTGCGTCGAACGCGTTGCCGCCGCGCCGCAGCACGGCGACGCCCGTCTGCGATACGAGCGGATGCTCCGACGCCACCATGCCGTGCATGCCAGCGACGGGCCCGCGTGCCTGCAACCGATCGACATCAGGCATGGTCAGTCTCCCTCACTTTTGTTGCGCTGAGCAGCGCGAATGACGACCGGGACGGCCGCCCGCCGCGTTCCAGCGCTGGCCGTGCGTGCTTCTCGAACAGCACGAACTCTTCCGGCGAGAAGATGTCATGCAGCATTTCGCCTATCGCGGGAATATTCGGATTTCCCGACGTGTTCAGCCATGTGTCCCAGGTCACCGTCTCCGACGGCAACACATAGACGTGGGTCGCCAGATGCACTGTGCGGAAGCCGGCGTCCTCGGCGTGCCGCAACAGGTCGTACTCGTCGAAGTTCATCATCGGATCGCTGTCCAGCGGCTGTATCGCGCGAAAGTGCTCGCCGATGCGACGCCACAGGTGCGCGATCTCGAGCTGTTCCGACGTCAGCGTGTCTCGCTCGGCATCGTACGTGGCGTTGAAGCGATTGATCGGCTCCCAGAGCGAGATTCGACCGCCCGGGCGCAGCACGCGGTAAAACTCTCGAAACGCACGTTCCTTGTCGCGCACGTAGATCAGCACAGAGCGCGTGGTCACCACTTCGACGCTTTCGTCGTGAAACGCGGCAAGATCATCCGCGGAAGCGTTCACGAACTCGCACCGGTCGAGCACGTCCAGTTCGCGCGCGAGTGCGCGGCACCGGTCGAGCAGTGGCTCGGAGATGTCGCTGAAGATGACCTTCCCGCGTTCGCCGGCGCGGTCCAGCGCGCCGAACGCCACCAGACCGTCGCCGCAGCCGATGTCGAGGACGGTCTCCCCCGCCGCGACCTTCGCTTCATCCAAAATGCTGTCGCGGACCCGGTACAGCATGCGCATGCCGCGCTCGGCCGCTTCTGCGTCGCCGCCGAAGCGCTTCTCGAGCAGCCATGCGGACCACTTGTCGGCTGTCGTTATCATCGTCAGGTCGCCGCTTCCGTCAGCGCGTCGCGCGCCATCTCGACGACCTTGCGTTCGCTGGGGAACGCGAGCATGTGCATCGCGTCGTCGAGCGGCACGAAGCGCGCCTCCTGCACCTCGTGGTCGTGGGCTGCCGTCGAACCGCGCACATAGCGCAGGAGAAAGAAGTGCACGAACTTGTGGACCCGGACGGGCTCTCCAGGCTCATAGTTCGACCGATACCAGTACTCGATCGTATCGAGCGGCACCACTATCTCCGCTTCGATGCCGGCTTCCTCGCGCACTTCGCGGATTGCCGTCTGCTCCTTCGCCTCGCCGTCCTCGACCCAGCCCTTGGGCAATTGCCACCGCCCCTCGTGCGTGAGAATCAATGCGACGTCGAAGCCTGCGCCTTCGCCCGCGCGGAAGACGACGCCGCCCGCCGAGATTTCGTTACGCGTCTTCACGCCGGCGACGCGGCCTCGCGCCATTGTCTCGAGGTTTCGTCCCTTTAGCAGCGGCAGCGGGCAGGACGGGGATCGGCGCCATCAGCTCGCGCTGCGCCGCGCGGTTCACCTCAACCGCGCGCCGCGTCATCGACTCCAGCGTATCCGTGACGCGGCGGAACAGCGTGCCTTCGGCGTAGCTGCCGTCCTTGCGTGCCTTGCCCGCCGGCATGCCCGTCAGCAGTTCCAACCCCTGCTCGATCGTCGACACGCCCCACACGTGAAACTCGCCCTTGCGAATCGCTTCGACGACTTCATGTCTGAGCATCAGATTGTGGATGTTGTCCTTCGGGATGATCACGCCCTGCTCGCCGGTGATGCCCTTCGCCTTGCACACCGCGTAAAAGCCCTCGACCTTCTCGTTGACGCCGCCAATCGCCTGCACCTCGCCGAGCTGATTGACGGAGCCCGTCACGGCGATGCCTTGCTTGAGCGGCACATCCGTGATCGCCGAAAGAAGCGCGTACAACTCCGTCGAAGAAGCGCTGTCACCGTCCACCTCATCGTACACCTGTTCAAACGTAATGCTGGCTGCGAACGACGGCGGCTGCCGGTGCGCGAACTTGCCGTTGATGTAGCCGATCAGGATCAGAAAGCCCTTGCTGTGCGATGGCCCGCTCTTCTGGATCTCCCGCTCGAGGTTGATGACCTGCCCCCGGCCCAGGCTGACGCGTGCCGTGATCCGCGAGGGACGCCCGAACGCGTAGTCCCCCAGGTCGTAGACCGAAAGCCCGTTCACCTGCCCGGCGACTTCTCCCTTCACGTCGACCTTGATCGTCCCGTTCGTAATGAACTCCTGGATTCGCTCTTCCATCAGGTTCGAGCGGTAGATCTTCTTCTCCAGCGCCACCTCCACGTACTTCGCCGCGACGACCTTCTTGCCCTCATCGCAAGCCCAGTAGTCCGCTTCGACGAGCACATCGACGATGTCCATCATGCGCAGCGATAACTTCTCCTGGTCCGCGGCAAGTCGCGCCGAGTACTCCACGATGCGAGCGACGGCGGCACGGTCGAACGGACGCATGCCCAGGTCCGACACCTGCTTCGATATGAAGCGCGCGTAGGCCTGCACGTTTTGGGCGTCCCGCGCGACGTCAATCGTAAAGTCGGCCTTGGCCTTGAAAAGCTTGCGGAAGTCCTCGTCCGCCGATTGCAGGATCGTGAAGATGCGATTGTTGCCGATGATCGCAACCTTCACGTTGAGGGGGATCGGCTCCGGCGCCAGCGTCGCGGTCGGGACGATGCTCAATTGTTCGCCGAGATTTTCGAGCATCAGTTGTTGCGTCCGCAGCGCTCGCTTCAGGGTCTCCCACACCAGTGGCTGCGTGAAGATATCCAGCGCCTCGACGACGATGAAGCCTCCGTTCGCGCGGTGCAGCGCCCCGGGCTTGATCATCGTGTGGTCTGTGGTCATGGAGCCGAAACTCGTCCGGTAGTCGATGCGACCGAACATGCGGTAGTACGAAGGACTGTCTTCGAACACGACGGGCGCGCTCGCCTCGCCATCATGCGTGACGATCACGTTGACCGTGTAGCGGTTGAGCACGCTTTCGCGCAGGTTCGCGGCGAGGCCCGGGATGGGCGTCTGTGGCTGCTCTTCCGGACTCCGGAACGCATCGAGATTCGACACCATGTCTTCGCGCACGCGATCGAGAAAGTCGGTGACATCCCGCTGGCTGGCGTAATCGCGCTTCAGATCATCGATGAGCGGCTCCGTGATCGCCACCATCACGTGTCGATCGAGTTCCGCCAGCAGTTGCGCCACGTCCCGGTCGAGACGCCGAAGTTGCGGCACGAACTGCGCGATGATCGAGTCAAGCTCGGCGGTCCGTGCCTGCACGTCGCGCTTGGCCTCTTCGCTAAGCTGGTCGTACTGCTCCTTCGTGAGCGGTTTGTCCTCGACGACCGGCACCGTCGTGATGCCCATCGGCGTTGCGTTGACCGCCATCTGGCGCGCGTCCGCTTCCTTCTGCAACGCGCCGAACATCTGCTCGCGCTGCGCCTGCACTTCGCGGTTCACCTGGTCGCGTCGCTGGGCGTATTCGTCGCTTTCGAATGCTTTGGGTACTTCTGCACGCACGGTCTCGACGAGTTCGTCGATGTCATCTGAAAGCTGGTGGCCGCGATCGGGCGGCAGGCTCAGCGCGCGCGGCCGCGCCGGATCCTTGAAGTTGAAGACGTAGCACCAGTCCCGAGGCGCTGGTCGCCCCGCCGCAATGCGCTCCACCTGCATCCGAAGCTCGGTGGAGCGCCCCGTGCCCGGCGGGCCGGAAACGAACAGATTGAAGCCCGCCGCCTCAATGCTCAGCCCGAAGTCCATCGCCTCGACGGCGCGTGCCTGGCCGACCGTACCCTCCAGCGGCGCCACCTCGGCGGTCGTCTTGAATTTGAATACGCTCGCGTCGCATGCCCGCCTGAGCTTCGATACGGGTACGCGCAACGATGAGTTCGATCGTCCGGCCATGCTGGCTCCCTTGCAACCAGAACATGCTACCGGAGGCACCGCTCACGCAAACGCCGCCTGCATATCGAATCAGTGCCGGGCCAGTTACGATGGTTGCAGGCCGTCCTCCGTCCGGGGCAGGGCATCCGGTGGCGCGGGCTCGCGCGCCGGCGCTGCGGACGGCTCCGCCGGCAGCGTGAATCGGAACTCCGTGCCACCGCCGCTGCGCGCCGAAGCATGGATCTCGCCGCCGTGCGCGCGCACGATCCCGCGCGATATCGCCAGCCCCAGGCCGGCCCCCGGCGTCTCCGGCTCGCCGAGCGCACGGCGATAGAATCGGTCGAATATGTGCGGCAGGTCCTCGGCGGCGATGCCCTTGCCGTCGTCACGCACCACGCATTCCACGTACCCCGTCTCGCCGTCTTCGACGCGTAACTCGATGCGGCCGCCGCGTGGTGTGTGGCGGAGCGCATTGTCGATGAGATTGCTGAGCACTTGTTCGACGCGGTCGAAGTCCGCACGCAGCGTCCGCGGCCCCGCGGCCTGCACGTCGAGCGTGATGCCGGCCTCCTCCGCGCGCATCGAGAAGACGTCGCCGACGTGCGTCATCAGTTCTGCCGCGTCGATGGGCGCGATGTCCAACTGTTGCTGGCCGGACTCGATGCGCGAGAGGTCCATCAGCTCCGTCACGAGCAGCAGCACTCGTCGCGACTCCACGTCGATCACCCGTGCCGCGCGCGCCCGCTCCTCCGGCGTGTCGAGCGTGCCATCCTGCAACGCCTGCGAGAAGCCCCGGATCGAAGTAAGCGGCGTTTTCAGCTCGTGCGAGACATTCGCCAGGAACTCTCGCAGCGTGCGCTGTGACGTCTCCACGGAGTCGGCCATGCGGTTGACGCCGCGTGCCAGCGCTTTGATCTCGGATGGCCCGGTCTCCGGCACCCGTTGGCCGTAGTCCCCGGCCGCGACGGCCTGGATGGCGCCCGTGGCTTTACGCAGCGTGCGAAAGAGCGATCCCCACAGCAGCGCTGCGACGGCTGACCCCGCAAGCACGCCGATGATCCCCGCGAAGATCAGCCGCGGCAGCAGGTCCGCCCACACGTCGCGGCGGTCGGACTCTGGAAGCGCAACGACAATACCGTGGATGCCGGCATCCTGAGCGCGCACCAGGCGTGGCATCGGCACCGTCACGTGTACCAGCCGTTCGCCCTCCGACGTCGTGTAGCTGTTCTCGGGAAGCTGCGAAAAGTCCGGGCCGCGCGCCGGCGCCTGCGGCACGGCGAACCGCTCATCGAGCAGGCGCTCGTCCGTCGTGCTGTCGGGGATCACGCGTCCATTCGCATCGAGAAGCAGCACGATGACACCCGTCTCGTCATGCTGCAGTTCGAGATACGCCGCCAGCTCTGCTCGTAGCTCGCGGCCCGCCGGCACCGCCCCGCCGAAGCGCGGCGAGAAGAAGGTCAGGTTGTAGTAGATCGGCGCGGCCACTTGCCGCAGCGTCCCGGTCGCCAGTTCATCGCGATAACTGCCCAGGCGCGCCAGCAGCGCGACGCCGGCGGACAGCAACGTCACGCTGACGATGATGATCAGCGCGAGGATCTGGCGGCTCAGGACGCTCTTAAACAATGTCCGGTGCCGCGCTGCGCTCCTGCACCAGTTTGTAGCCCACACCGCGTACCGTCCGGATGCTCACGCCCGATCCTGCAATCTTGGCGCGCACGTGCTGCACGTGCACGTCGACGGTGCGCGTCTCTCCGTAGAAGTTGTACCCCCACACGCGGTCGAGCAACTGTTCGCGCGTGAGCACGATGCCGGCGTGCTCCGCGAGCATGGCCAGCAGGTCGAACTCCTTCGTGCGCAGCGTCAGCTCTTCGTCGCCGGCGCGCGCTTCGCGTCGCTGACGGTCGATCGCAAGAGCACCGGCGCGGATGATCGAAGTATCGGGCGTCACGGCGCCGGCCTCCGCGCGACGCAGGATCGCCTTGACGCGAGCGACCAACTCACGCGGATTGAACGGCTTTGTGACGTAGTCGTCGGCGCCCAACTCAAGCCCGACGATCTTGTCCACGTCCTCATCGCGCGCCGTCAGCATCAGGATCGGGACATTGCTGTCCTGCCGAAGCGCCCTGCATACGTCATAACCGCTCATTCCCGGCAACATCAGGTCGAGGATCACCAGGCTCGGCTTCTCGTCCGCCACCTGCGCGAGCGCGGCATGGCCATCGGACGCGGACACCACGTCGAAGCCCTCCTTGCGCAAGTACACGGAAGCGAGCTCGCGAATCCCCTCGTCGTCATCGACGATGACGATAGTTCCGGATGACGGCATACGGCCCCCCAGATATATCGGCGCGGCGCGTCCGCGGCGACTGAGGATATCGTCGCCCCAAACCCGGCGCGGCGTGTGCCAGGATTGTAAAACGCCCGGAAAAAGCCGGAAAAACCGAGAGCCAGCCGATCCGCCAGTCGAGTAAGACCCGCCTGTGGCGCAGCCACGCATCGCCTCAAGGCCGGTCCTAAGCGGGAAGCCGCCATGAGGCCTTAGCCGTCGTGAGCCGATCTGAGCCACTCGTTATGGACTACAGGCACCGGAACGGCGCATACACGGGATCGCCATGAATTCAGGGAGAACACTGATACGTTGGTTCGCGCGCCATCGGGACAATGCCGGCATGGACATCAACAACGAAACACCGCCTGAGCGCGAGCACGAATCGCATGACCGCACCCGCGAGTTGAGCGCGAGCGTCGAAGAGCGCGAGCGCATCATTCGCGCGCTGAACGAGGCGTTGGAGCGCGACCTCGACGAACTCTTCGAGGACGACCGCGCCGCCTAGCTACGGGATCGGCTCGAATCGCCCGTCCGTCACGCGATAGATGCGCAACCCCGCATCCGTCGCGCTGTCGCCGCGACGGTCGCCCACGGCGTCGAACGAAATGTGACCCGTGAGCCCGTCGTACTCCATGCCGCGCAGTTGAGCGAGGAGCGCGGCGCGCTCGATCGATAGCGTGCGTCCTTCGGTCACGGCGATCGCGTCGACCGCCCGCAGCAACACCGTCACGGCGTCGTGTGACTGCAGCACGAACGGTGTGCTTGGCCGGCGCTGGAAGCGTTCTTCAAAGCGCAGGATGAACGCCTCGTCCGGCGTCGGCCCGCCGGTGATGATCGCGCCCTCGGCCGGTGGGCCTGCCGTTTCCAGGAAGTCGCGCGTGCTCAGCAGTCCGTCAGGCGCCATGAATGCGCCGGTGTACTGGCCATCACGCAGGGCCTTGACGATCAGCGCGCCTTCAGGGTTCAGGCCTTCGAAGACGACGAGATCGGGCGCCGCCGCAACCATCTCCCGCGCCAGCGGCACGAAGTCCACGTCGCCGCGCGCGACGCGTTCGCGCGCGAGCACCTGGCCGCCAGCCTCCTCGAAGCGCGCGGCAAACGCATCCGCAAGGCCCTTGCCGTACGGGTCGCCGTCGTCGATCACGACTGCGGTCTTCGCCTGCAGCACGTCCGTGGCGTGCGAAGCCTGAAGCATCGCCTGCACGTCGTCGCGCCAGGATGTGCGGAAGAAGTACGTCTCGCCTTTTTCTGAAAGATCGACGCGCGTCGCCGACGGCGACATGTGCACGATCCCGGCGCGCTCGTATTCGTCGTTCGCCGCCTGCGCACCGGTCGTGCACATCGGCCCGATGACGCCGATCAGCGTGTCGTCGGCAAGGAGATCCTCCGCCACCTCCACGGCCTTCTCGGCGTCGGTGCATCGGTCATCCAGGCGCTTGACCGCGATACGGTGTGATTTGAGCGCACCGCCGAAGTCTTGCACCGCCAATTCCACTGCATCCGCGATGTCCGTGCCCAGATTCACCTGGTCGCCGCTGAGTGCGACAGAGACGCCGATCGTGAGGGGCGCGCCGGCGGGGATCGAGATCGAAGCCGCGGGCGGTGGATCGCCCGGGGCGGTCGGTTCGGAGGATATCGCGCCATCGCCGCCACACGCCGTCATGATGATGACGGCTGCCGTGGCGAGCCACGCGGAGACGTGCCGCATGAGTCTCGCTTTCCCGGGGCCGGTGTGACGAGCCCAGATGCCGCACGTATTATCTCTGGAGGCAGACCTTGCCGCTACCGCGCGTTGAAAGCCGTAGTAAAGATGCCAAAAGAGAGAGCGTTCGCGATCAACGCGTCGCCGGCGGAGATCTACGCGGCGATCGAGCGCGATCTGCAGGAAGCCGATCAGCACCAGGGCGATACGTTCGCCGTCCTGCACCGCGACCCGCCGCGATCGATCGATCTGCGCGTGACAATTGGCGGCGTCTCATGCTGGCTGACATATTGCTTGCACGCGCGCGACGATTACACCGAAGTCGTCGGGACCGTGACGCCGTACGGATGGAAGTACGCGTTCTTCAAGACCATCACGTTTGGCATGCGCGACCAGGGGTTCGAGGTGGCGCTCATCGAAGGACTTGCGAACCTGAAGGCCGAAGTCGAAGGCACGGGCCTTGTCGAAATCGGCGCCGACGATGACGGACTGCCCTCCGAGCAGTGATGTGACGCCGAATGCGTTACCCTCCTGATGCACCATCCCGGCTGATCAACGTCAGATGGTCGCTCGTCAGCGCGATGCGCCATTCGCGTTTCGATGAAATGCCGAGTACCTCGTACGGATGCGCCGGCACGTCGACCTCGAACACGTATGGCTCTCCGATCTCGGCGCCCGTCACGTCCGTGCGCATGTACAGGCGATGCGTGTTCGCCGTCGCCGTCTCGTCGATGATCTCAGCATCGAGTACGACGTCGAGCGGGTCATGCGCTTCGTGGCCCTCGCGCAGCACGATGATGTGTTCCGGCCGGATGCACAGGTAAACGTCGCCGCGCACCGGTGCCTCCGCATCGTGTACGCGGGCAGTGAACCATGGTGTCCGTACCACGGCGACGCCCTCCGCGTACGCGCCGATCGCGCCGGGGATGATGTTGCGCACCTCGACCAGTTCCGCCACGCGTCGCGACGACGGGCGGCGAAAGATCGCATCTCGCGTGCCGTGCTGCAGCACCATGCCGTCGTCGTAGACCGCGATGCTGTCAGCTAGTCCGTAGGCCTCGTTGAGGTCGTGCGTCACCAGCAGCGCCGTCAGGTCCAGCCGCTTGCGAAGCGTCGCCAATTCGCGCCGAAGCACGGAACGCAGCGGCGCTTCGAGTGCGGAGAACGGCTCGTCGAGCAGCAGCAACGATGGCTCCGCCGCCAGCGCGCGCGCCAGCGCCACTCGCTGCTGCTGGCCACCGGACATCGCGCGCGGACGGCGGTCCGCCAATCCCTCCAGGTCCAGCATCGCGATCAGCCGGTCCGCCCGCGCTCGCCTCCGCTGCTTCGTCCAGTGCGCCACGCCGAACTCGATGTTCTGCCGCGCGCTCATGTGCGGAAACAGCGCCAGTTCCTGCACCACGTACCCGATGTTGCGCTGCTGCGGTGGCACGTTGATCTTCGTCGAAGCATCGAATGCGACGAGTCCGCCCGGCAACTCGATGCGTCCTCGCTCCGGTGTCAACAGCCCTGCGACCGCCTGCAACGTCAGCGACTTCCCCGACCCCGACGGCCCGAAGAGCACCACGAACTCGCCCCGCGCTTCGAACGCCGGCCGCAGGTGAAAGTCGCCTACGCGCTGCTCGATGTCGATGCGAAACATCGCTACATGCTCGCCGGGGCGCCGCGCGCGAGGATGCGCAGCATCAGCAACAGGACCGCCGCCGCCGCCACGAGGATCACCGACAGCGCGATCGGCACGTCGATCGAACGGCCGGATTCGAATGCGCTGATGATCGCCAGCGGCATGGTCTGCGTGCGTCCTTGCAGGTTTCCCGCGAAGATCAGCGTCGCGCCGAGTTCACTCAGCGCGCGTGCCCAGCAGAGGATGGCGCCCGCCACGATCGATGGCCACGCCAGCGGCAGCGTCACGCGCCAGAACGTCCGCAACGGCGATGCGCCCAGCGTCGATGCAACTCCCTCGTACACCGGCTCGACCGCCTCGAACCCGGCTTTCACGGTGCGAATGTAGAACGGCGCCGAGACGAACAGTTGGGCCAGCACGACCGCGACCGTCGTGAACGCGATCTGCACGCCTGACGCATCGAGCGAATCGCCGATGACGCCGCGGCGCCCGAGCGTCACCAGAAGCGCGACGCCGGCGACGGTTGGTGGCAGCACGATCGGCAGGTCGAGCAGCATGTCGATGACGATCTTGCCGCGAAACTGCCGCCGCGCGAGCAAATACGCGAGCGGCGTCCCCACCATGATCGCGACGAGCAGCGTGACCGTGCTGGTGATCGCGCTCAAGCGCAGCGAATCAAGCACAAGCTCCGAGGTGACGTTCTCGCTCAGCTCGCCGCTCGATATCGCGCGCCAAGCAAGTGCGACCATGGGCACGGAAAAGAACAGGAGCGCCAGTAGAGCTGGAGCGCCGAACGCCCAATCCAGCCCGATCCGCGATGTGATGCCCGGCCGCAACTGCCTGGTTCGTGATGTCGCGTTCATGAAGCTCGCTCGAAGCCCCGCACCTCGAAGATGTCCTGGCCTTCATCGGAGAGCAGGAAGTCGATGAACGCCTGCGCTGCTTCCGGCTCCGCGGCATTGCTTGTGATCGCCACCGGATACGCCGCTTCGATATTGTAATCGAGCGGGATCTCGACGCTGTCCACGTCGTCGTCGATCTCGGGCGTCACGTCGGACACGTAGACGATGCCGGCGTCCGCTTCGCCGAGTTGCACCTTGGCGACCACGGACTTCACGTTCGGCTCCTGCGAGACCACGTTCGCCAGCACCATCTCGCGCAGCCCGGGCACGAAGCCATCGTCTTCGGCGATCTTGTCCAGCACCTTGAGCGTGTAACGGCCAGCCGGCACTTCCGGGGCCGCCATGACGATGCGCAGCGATTGCTTCCCGAGGTCCGACAGCAAATGCACGTTGCCGGGGTTATCCGCCGGCACGATGACCGTCAGCGCATTACGAGCAAACGTGCGTGCGTCGGGCAACACGAGCCCGGCGGCCAGCGCCGCCTGCATGTTCTCGACGTCCGCCGCTGCGTACACGTCCGCCGCTGCGTCTTGATCGAGTTGCGTGCGAAGCGTCGGGCTGCCCGCGAAGTTGAAGCGCACGTCGATGTCGGTGCGGCGCGCCATGAACTCCGTCGCCGCGTCCTCGAACGCCTCCGTCAACGACGAGGCGGCGAATATTGTCAGCGTCGTGCGCGGCGGTTCATCGTCGCCGCCGCCATTACACGCGACGCACCCGAGGATGCAGACGGCCGCGAGGATGAGAAGCAAGAAACGTCGATCAGCCACCGGCCCGCTTCGCAAGTTCCATCCGGACGTACGGATTGCGCTGGCGCTCGTGCCCGATCGTCGTTTGGTCCATGTGCCCGGGCAGCACGATCGTGTGGTCCGGCAACACCAGCAGGCGCTCGACGATGCTCGCCATCTCCTCGTCGTAATCGCCGCCCGGCAAGTCGGTGCGCCCGATCGACCCGGCGAACAGCGTGTCCCCCGCAAACAACACGCCGTTGGCGTAGAAGCAGACGCTGCCGCGCGTGTGGCCCGGCGTATGGAGCACGCTTAGCTTCAGCCCGTCGATGTCTATATCGTCGCCGTCGTCGAGGAAGGCGTCCGGGTCCGGCGGGTTCGGAATGTCGACACCCATCCAGCTACGCGCCGAGTTGGCCGTGTTGCGCGCCAGGTCCAGGTCGGCGGCGTGGAGCAGGAACTTCGCGCCGGTCGTATCGCGGATCGCGCCGACACCCAGGATGTGGTCGATGTGCGCGTGCGAGTTCGCGATGTACTTGATCGCGACGCCCATGTCCTTCGCCATCGCCAGGATCTCGGCGGGCTCATCGCCCGGATCGACGCAGATCGCCTCACCCGTGCGCCGGTTGCCGATCACCCAGCAGTTTTCCTGGAACGCGCCGACGACAATCCCCCGGACGATGGTCTCGCTGACAGAAGCGTCGCTGGTATCCACGCACCGAATATAGGGGGTTGCGAGGCTTTCGGCGAGGAACCGCCGCTGCCGATAGTGCGTATTGTCGGTACCAGCATGTACGCCGCGCACCAGTGTTTCGGGCGTCGTGTGGCGGTACCGCAAATCTGCTTGTGCTGCTCAAGGGTAGGCACTAGACTCTCGTGAATCTCAGCACCCGATACTCCCCCGAGGACCCATGACCAACCAGACGCAGGACAAGGCGCGCAACCGCCGGCAACAGCTCGCCAAGCAGGCGATCGAGTTCGCCATGCAGAGCCGCTGGGAAGACGCCATTGCCACGAACAGGACGATCATCGCGTCATTCCCTGACGAGCAGGGTGCCTTCAACCGGCTCGGCAAGGCGCTCACGGAGACCGGCAAGATCAAGGAAGCGCGCGAGGCCTACCAGCGCGCGCTGGAACTCGACCCTTCGAACGCCATCGCGAAGAAGAACCTCGATCGCCTGTCGCAGATGAAGGGGAAGACCGAGCCCGACAAGGCCCAGCAGGTCGACACCAGCCTCTTCATCGAAGAGATGGGCAAGACGGGCGTCACGTCACTCCGGCCGCAAAGCATGAAGCTGCTCACGACGCTTTCGGCCGGCGATGAAGTCGCGCTGAAGCCCGTTGGCAACCGCCTCACCGTGGAGACCATGGCCGGCGACTACGTCAGCGATGTCGAACCGAAGCTTGCGTTGCGCCTGACCAAGCTCATGGACGGCGGCAACAAGTACGCCGCAGCCGTGGCCGGCGTCACGCCCGACAACGTGCGCGTGATCATCAAGGAGACCTTCCAGCACCCCACGCAGGTGGGCAGGCTCTCCTTCCCGGCCGGCAAGGCCGGTGATGTCATTCGTCCCCACATTCGCGAGAGCATGGTGCGCACAGACGCCGAGGACGATGACGACGCCGGCGATGAAACCGAGGACTGGGACGACAGCGAAGAGGAGACCACCGAAGCTCCGCGCGACGTCAGCCTCTTCGACGCATCCCGCGAAGAAGATTCCGACGACTCCGACTTCGACGAGTAGGGATCGCTCGCACGCCGCACGCTGACCTGCCCGGTTTCCACGCCGCTGCGCGGACGTTACGCTCAGCGCATGAAGAAGCCACGTATCGGCGTCACGCGATGGGAAGACGTCCCCGGCGAAGCCGTCGACCGCTACTGGGATCGGCTCACCGAGTCCGGTGCCGAAGTCGTCGACCTCGATGAGTCAGCCGCCTCTCGCGTCGACGAGCTGTCGCCCCTGATCGACGCGCTCATGCTCACCGGCGGCATCGATGTCGACCCGGCGACCTACGGCGCCGCCGCGCGCCACGAAAAAGTGCGCGAGACCGCCCCTGAGCGCGACCGCATGGAGCTGGCATACCTGGAATCAGCGCTCAAGCGCGATATTGCCGTGCTCGCGATCTGCCGCGGCCACCAGCTCCTCAACGTGGGCTTCGGCGGACAACTGCTGCAGCACATCGATAGCGGCGAGCATCGCGCGGACTACCGCACCGAGGGCTATCCGTCGCGGTGGCACGATTTGCGCGTCCAGGAAGGCGCCCGGCTCGCGTCCGTGCTGAGTGCCACATCACTCGAGATCAACTCACGTCACCACCAGGCCGTGACGCGCGACGTGCTCGCGAGCGGACTGCGCCCGGTCGCCTGGGCGGAAGATCACGGCCGGAACCTCGTCGAGGGCATGGAGAGCGAAGCGCACCGCTGGGTCGTCGCCGTACAGTGGCACCCGGAACGTCTCGAGGAGCACAAACCGGCGTTCGCTCCCCTGATGCGACGCTTGTTCGCCGCATTTATCGATCAGGCGCAAGAACGCTCTTAGCGCGACGGCCGCTTTATGACGCGAAACGGCACCGACTTCGCGAGCTTGTCGTCGAGCCACAACTCCGCCACCGCCTCGACCGGCTTTTCGAGCTTGATCGCCATGTTCATCGAGATCAGTACGCGCTGCGTGGAACCGGGCGGCAGTCCGGGCGGCCGCCCCTGTTCGAACTCGCCGCCGATGTCGCCGAAGCTCGCACCGTCCTCGCCCCGCAGCCGGATGCGGAACTGGTGCTTGTGATTCGTGTCCATCCACGGCACCAGGATCGCCGCCGCCACCGCCAACTGGTGCTGCACGGGAAAGTCTTTCGCCCAGATCAGCGACCAGCCGCCGCCGAGCAGGTAGAGCTTGTCCCCTTGCACCTGCGCGGCATCCGCCAGGATCAGAAAGTCGACGGTGGTGCTGTCTTCCACGTGTTCCCTCATGGCGTGACGCCCGCAGCGACCAGCATCTCCGCCGCCAGTGCGCCCGCCTCGCTGTCTCCAAACGCTTCCGTGATGATCGCCTGCACCTTCACGGGATCCAGCAGTTGGATCGAAGCCTCGCACGAGCCGCACGAGACCGCCGCCTCGGCCAGCGATTTGGTGGTGAGCTTGTCGTCGGGCACGCGCTTGAGCAGCGATAGCACGCCCGCCGACTGCCGCGTGCTCATGTCGGTCTTGACGGTCTTTCGAAATGCTCCGTACGCCCCCGGCAGGCGAAAGATCGACAGCGGCGACGAAGCACTGTCGATCAGCGCCGACCCCACCCGCTGCTGGCGTTCGATACGTTCGAAGTCACTTGAACCCTCGCGGATCCGGCCATAGGCGACCGCCTCGTAGCCGTTCAGCTTCAGCTTGCCTTCAGGGAAGAACTGCGGGATGACGTTAACGTCGTCGTCCGAGTAATTGTCCTGGCCAAACTCCTGCGGATTGTCGATGGTCACGCCCCCCATCGCGTCGATCAGGTCCTTCGCACTGTACTGATCGAAGATCACGTAGTGATCGACCTCGATGCCCAGGTTGTGCTCGATCGTTTCCATGACGGCGCGTGGCGCCGCGCTTTCGTCGTCCGCCGACCAGTTGTAGACGAACGCCGTATTGATCCTGTCCTGCGCATAGCCGCCCTCCACGGGCACCTGCATCAGGGCGTCTCGCGGGATGCTCAGAAACGCGGCTTCATGATCGCGCGGGTCGATGCGCAGCAGCAGCACGGTGTCCGTCCGGCTTGGCCCCTCCGTCCCGGGGCGCCGGTCAAGGCCGATCACGACGACCGTGAAGGGACGGTTCGGCAATCCGAAGATCAGCGGCGCGCCGCCGGGGATCGGCGCCGAGACGCGCAGTCCGGTGAACGGCACCGGCAGCGGCTGGACCGCCGTCAGCACCGCAATGAACAGATAGCCGAAGAACACCAATGCGGCGGTCCGCAGCCAGTGCGAGCGCTTCTTGCGCGAGGGTGCGGCGACTTCCGGTGGCGCTTCCGCCGGGGCGGGGCCGCGCTGTTTTGCGCCGCGCGTGGGGGGGATGGCTCGGGGGCGGTCTCTGAGCTGCCCGTACGCCTCAAAGTCTTCCATGACCGCCGGCATCATACCGGACGCCGCCGCGGCCCTTCGCGCCAGTGATCGCGCCGCAGATACAATCGCGGCATGAGGATCGGCCAGGGCTTCGACGCGCACCGCTTCGTCGAGGGGCGCAAACTCATGCTCGGCGGCGTCGAAGTGCCGTACGAACGCGGCCTCGCCGGCCATTCAGACGGCGACGTGCTGCTGCACGCCATCATCGATGCGCTGCTCGGCGCGGCGGCGCTGGGTGACATCGGCGCGATGTTCCCCTCGTCGGATGACCGCTGGAAGGACGCCAACAGCCTTGATCTGCTCCTCCGCGCCCGGACCCGCGTGCGGGAAGCCGGCTTTAGGATCGCCAACGTCGATGCCACGGTCATCGCGGAGGCGCCGAAAGTGGCGCCGCAGGTGATGGTCATGCGGCGCACGATCGCGCAGGCGCTCCAAATTGACATAACAGACGTGAGCGTGAAGGGCACGACCGCCGATGGCATGGGATTCACGGGCGAAGGGGAGGGCGTTGCCGCTTCCGCGGTGGTGCTGTTAGAGTAGACCATAACGATCTGCGAGCCTTCACGGCCGCCAGGTGAGTGCAACATGACCGACTCCTACGTTCGATGGGCGAGCGCCCGGTCCCTCTGCGGGGCGCACTGCAGTTGTCCCTCGGGGTTGTCCGCCTAGCGGGCGCCCCTCTCCGCGCCGACAACCACCATCGGTACGTAGCAGTAGGACACCGTCCTCATGTCTGTTCTCAAGTCGATCCGAAGAGACATCGATGCCATCCGGGAGCGCGACCCGGCCGCCAAAGGCACCCTCGAGGTGATCCTGGCCTATCCTGGCTTCCACGCCCGCCAGATGCACCGCCTGGCCCACACGCTCCACGCACGGCGCGTGCCTGTCTTGCCCCGCGTCATCTCCAACTTCAGCCGCTTCGCCACCGGTATCGAGATTCATCCCGGCGCCACGATCGGCGAGGGACTCTTTATCGACCACGGCATGGGCGTCGTGATCGGTGAGACGGCCGAAATCGGCGACGACTGTCACCTTCTGCAGGGCGTCACGCTCGGCGGTACCAGCACGCACCGCACCAAGCGCCACCCGACGCTCGGGAGCCGTGTCACCGTCGGCGCCGGCGCAAAGCTCATCGGCGCCGTCGAGGTCGGGGACAACGCCCGCATTGGCGCCGGTTCCGTCGTCGTCACGAACGTGCCGCCGAACGCGACGGTGGTCGGCGTGCCCGGTCACGTCGTCGCGTTTCACGATCCGGGCAGCGAGACGACGGTGAAGCTTCCGGACCCCGAGTGGGACCGCATCGACGCGCTCGAACGTCACATCGAACGCATGGACCGACGCCTCCGCGCGCTTCAGGACAAACTCGACACGCTCGGCGCCGCCGCGGTCAATGCGACGACCGGCGCCGCGAACGAACCCATGCACCTCCACAAGCTGCGCGAGGGCGCCCCGGACGCCGATGAAGGCGATGGTGAGTCGCTTCCGAGCCGGGAGGCGATCGGCGGTTGATCCGCTTCACGAACACGCTCACCCGTCAGCTCGAAGACTTCACACCGCAGGGCGATGTCGTGTCGCTGTACGTCTGCGGCGTCACCCCCTACGACGTCTCGCATATCGGCCACGCCATGAGCTACGTCGTGTTCGACGTGCTCAAGCGCTACCTCGTCTGGCGTGGCTACAAGGTTAAGCACGTCCAGAACTTCACGGACATCGACGACCGCATCATCGAGCGCGCCAACCGTCGCGACATGAGCACCGACGCCCTCGTCGAAAAGTTCGTGAACGCCTACCTCGATGACATGCGCGACCTCAACATCGTCCCGCCTGACGCCTACCCGTACGCCACCCGTGAAGTCCCCGAGATGATCGAGATCATCAAGGGCCTCATCGACAAGGGTTTTGCCTACGAGGCGTCGTCACCGCAGAGCGAGTGGTCGGACGTCTACTATCGCGTCTCGGCGAAGAGCGACTACGGCAAGCTCGCGCATCGCACCCAGGATTCGCTGCTCGCCGGCGCCCGCATCGAGCCCGGGGAGCAAAAGGAGAACCCGGCGGACTTCGCGTTGTGGAAGGGCGCCAAGGCGGGCGAGCCTTCATGGGACAGTCCGTGGGGCAGAGGCCGTCCTGGCTGGCACATCGAATGCTCCGCCATGTCGCTGAAGTACCTCGGTCCGCAGATCGATATCCACGGCGGCGGCGAAGACCTGATCTTCCCCCACCACGAGAACGAGATCGCCCAGACGGAGGCGTACACCGATAACCCGCCCTTTGTCCGCTACTGGTTGCACAACGCCTGGGTGAAGATGGGCGACGAGAAAATGAGCAAGTCGCTCGGTAACTTCGTCACCATCCGCGATGCGCTCGACAAGGTCGGCGCCGATGCCCTGCGGCTCTGGACCCTTACGTCGCACTACCGCAAACCGCTTACATTCTCGGAAGACACGCTCGACGCGGCGAAACACGGCGCGGACCGGCTGCAAACCGCCGCGCGTACACCCTCGTTCGACGGCGAGGGCGCCATCGAGATCGCTGCCTTTCGTCAGCGCTTCATCGATGCGATGGACGACGATCTGAACACGCCGCAGGCCCTGGCCGTGCTATTCGACCTGGCGAAGGAAATCAACCGGGCGCGAGACGAAGGCAAGGGCGTCGCGACCGCCCAGGGCGCCCTGCTCGAACTGGCCGATGTGCTCGGCATGCGGCTCGAACAGAGTGAGCGCAGCATCGAGGCTGCGCCGTTCGTCGACCTGCTCGTGCAAATTCGCAACGAGTTGCGCGCGGCAAAACAGTTTCAGCTCGCCGACCGCGTGCGCGAAGGCCTCGCCGAGCTTGATATCGTGCTTGAAGACTCGCCCGACGGCACAAGCTGGAAGCCCGCCTGAGCGGCTTCTAAGCTGCCGCCAGCAGCGAGCTGTTCTCGATGTCCGCTCGGTCGCGCGGGAAACAAAACGTCGCCACCTGCCAGCGGCCGGCTTCCACCGTCAGCCGGTTGCGGATGCGGAACAACGCGTCATGCGCGCCCTGCTCATCCGTCTCGACAAGCAGAGCGGCGACCGTATCCTCGAAGATGCGCGCAACCACATCAGACGCTCGAAGCTGTAACGCGATCGTGTCCAGCGCGAACTCGAGCTTCTTCCGCATCGGGATGCCGTCCGTCGCCGGCACCGCCTCGAAGACGAGCATCGAGAACGCACGCTCGTAGCGGCGCGCGCGTTCCAGTTCCTCGCGCAGGCGCGACTGAAAATACGCTCGGTCGTGCTTCTCCGACGGCAAGAACGGACCTCCCTCGCGCCGGGGACGCGATGATCTCCTGTCAAGGTGTCGGCGGCGCGTGCGTCTGAGTTAACGCCGAGTAAGAGCTTTTCCGGCTTGCAGTTTGGCGTCTGCCAGATTCAAACCTTGTTGCCGCTAGATTCGGGCGTTCCTATAATGGCGGGACGCCGCCGGAATCGCCGCTCGGAGCGGCCCCACGGAGTATGAGTTGGCTGGATCTGATCCCACCGCCGGCGTCCGCTCGATCCTCGTTCCGGTCGACGGTTCCCCTGCTAGCCTCGATGCGGTCCTGCTCGCCTGCTCGATCGCCAAGCGCAACAAGGGCAAGGTCTACGCCGTCCACGTCATCGAGGTGAAGCGGTCCCTGCCACTCGATGCCGAACTCACCGACGAGGCCGCCGCCGGCGAGGATGTCCTCACACGCGCCGAGCGCGCCGCGGCCGAGGCCGACTTCCGCATCGATGGCGAATTGCTGCAGGCCCGCGAGGCGGGCCATGCCATCGTCGATGAGGCCATGGAGCGCGCCGTCGACCTGATTCTCATGGGCTCGGAACACAAGGCGCCGCTCGGTGAGTACCAGATGGGTCGCTTGACACAATATGTACTGCGCGCCGCTCCCTGCAGCGTCTGGCTCTGGCGTCACCCCGTACGAGAATGAGCCTGTACACTGCCTGCTGATATGAAAGTCGTGATCATGGGCTGCGGCCGCGTCGGCGCCGCGCTCGCCGTGGACCTCGACCGCGAAGGCAACGATGTGCTGGTGCTCGATACCGACTCCAGCGCCTTCCGCTTCCTCCCGGACGACTTCTCCGGATCGACCTACGTCGGCAGCGGCATCGACATCGACACGCTGCGCAAGATCGGTGTCGAAAAGTCCGACGTCTTCGTCAGCGCGACGCGCGGTGACAACCGCAACGTCATGGCCGCGCAGATGGCACGGCACATCTTCGGCGTCAAGGTCGTCGCGAGCCGCGTCTTCGACCCCCTGCGCGAGGAGATGTACCGCTACATGGGCGTGCGCACCATCAACCCCACCCGCGTCCAGGCGAAGCGCCTCAAGCGCATCATCGAGGCGCCCTCCGACGAAGAATCCATCAACATCGCTCGCGAGTTCATCGAAAAGGACGGCGACTGATCCGTGGTCGAAAAGAAGCTCTACATCATCCTCATCGGCGGCGGTAAGGTCGGTTTCCATCTCGCCAAGGAACTCGTCGAGGCCAATCACGAAGTACTCGTGATCGAAATGGACCCCCAGACCGCCGAGGCGATCCAGGACGAACTCGGCGACATCGTGATGGAGGGCGACGGTTGCGAAGCCACCGTCCTCGAGAAAGCCGGCACCGGCCGCGCCGATATGTTCCTCGCCGTCACCGGCGATGACGAGGACAACCTCGTTGCCTGCCAGGTCGCCAAGCAACGGTTCAACGTGCCGCGCACCGTGGCACGCATCAACAATCCGATCAACGAGGAACTCTTCCAGAAGTTGGAAGTCGATATTACGGTCAGCGCTACCTCCGCGATCATGGCGCACATCGAGCCGGAGCTCCCCACCCACCAGCTCATTCCCCTTCTGAAGCTCAAGGGCAGCGGCCTCGAGATCGTCGAGATCCGCATCCCGGTGGACTCGCGCGTCGCCAATCGCGCCATTCGCGAAGTGATGCTGCCGTATCAGTCGATGATCGCGCTGGTCGTCGGCGAAGACGGCCAGCCCAAGCTTCCCAGCGGCGAGACCGTGATCCACGCCGGCGATGCCGTGGTCGCCGTCACGCTCCACGAAAGCGAGGAGGCGCTGCGAGAGGCGCTCATGTCGCCGCCGCCGCCGCGTAGCTTTTAGTGAAACGCGTCGCCCGCGCCGCCTACTTCGGACCCGCCGGTACGAACACGGAAGTGGCCGCGCTGCGCCTGTACCGGGACGTCGAACTCGTGCCGTTGCCCACGATTCCGGCCGTCGCACGCGCCGTCCAGACACGCGATGTCGACGCCGGCGTCGTGCCGATCGAAAACAGCCTGCAAGGCACCGTGACCGATACCGTCGACGAACTCATCCACGATGCCGGCCTCGCCGTCTGCGCCGAGGTCGTGCTGCCGATTGAACACTGCCTCATGGTGCAACCCGGGCTCGACCGCTCGACGATCCGCGTCATCTACTCCCACCCGCAATCACTCGGACAATGCCGCCATTACCTCGAAGCGAACTTTCCTGAAACCCGCACCGAAGCCGCGCTGTCGAACGCCGCCGCCGTCGAAATCGCAATGAAGACGCCGGAGTCGGCGGCGATCGGCCCCGCCCGCGCCGCCGACATCTATGGCGCCCAGATCCTCGAGCGCGGTATCGAGGACTCGCGCGTGAACAAGACGCGCTTTATCGCGCTCGCCGCCGAGGGCGCCGCGCCGACTGGCGACGACAAAACGTCCATCGCCTTCGCTGTCGCCCACGACCGGCCTGGCACGCTCGTCAGCGTGTTGCATGAGTTCTCCGACCGCGCGATCAATATGACCAAGATCGAGTCACGGCCGTCCGGCGAAGAACTCGGCGTCTACATTTTCCTCGTCGACATCGAGGGGCACCGTGATGAGCCGATGATCGCGCAGGCGCTCGCCGCCGTGAAGGAGCAGGCCGCCTACTTCACGATCTTCGGTTCGTACCCCGCCTGGCGCGACGCCCCGAATCCCTGATCGTCTCTGCTCTCTTTTGGAGCGCGGGCTTTCAGCGCGCGTTCTCGCTCCTGCATCCGTCGTCGCACTACTCCTCGAACGTCTTCGCCGGTAGCATGGGCCAATTCGTCCAACCCCGAACGTGATCGCCAGGGAGACCCGACGTGGGCGCCGCCGCCGCACTGCTGTCTTCTGCCGCATGGGCCCTCATCTCCTTGGGTCATGAGTCGGCCGTCCCTTGGGGCGTCAGCTAGATCTCGTATCGCCGTCGCCGGCGACGGCGCTGGTCGTCCGGCGGTTGCGGCCGCGGCGCCGGCGACCGCATCGGGATGCGCAGCATGCGGCGTCGCTCTTCCATCGGCGTCGGCTCCGGATATTGCACGCGCGGATGGTAGACCGCGCGCATCGTCGATTTGAACGACTCGGCGATCGTGCGCAGGTCGCGCAGCGTCAGGTCGCTGTCATCGAGCTGGCCCTCGGACAGACGCTCGGCGATGACCTCCTCCACCATCCGGTCGATCTGCTCCGGCGAACGCTCCGACGCGCTGCGGATCAGCGCTTCCGTCGAGTCGGCGAGCATGACGATCGCCGTCTCCTTCGTCTGCGGACGCGGCCCCGGATACTGAAACAGCGCCGGATCGATCGAAGGATCCTTCTCCGCCGCCGTGCGATAGAAATACGTGACGAGCCGCGTGCCGTGGTGCTCCGGAATGAACGCCTGTACGCGCGCCGGCAACCGTGCATGGCGCGCAAGCTCCAGCCCCCGCACCACGTGTTGCTGGATCGATGCGGCGCTCTCTTCCGGCGTCATCTCTTCGTGTGGGCTGGCGCCGCCCATCTGGTTCTCGATGTACATGCCAGGTTGCAGCACCTTGCCGATGTCGTGGTAATAGCACCCGACGCGCGCCAGCAACGGGTCTGCACCCACGAGGTCCGCCGCCCGCTCCGCCAGGTTGCCGACGATCACGCTGTGGTGGAACGTGCCCGGCGCCTCGTCTTGCAGGCGCCGCAGCAACGGTGCGTTGAGCTGTGACAGCTCCATCAGCTGCACACGCGTCGTCACGCCGAACAGCACGCCTACGGTCACGAACGCGCCCGCGCCGAGGATCCCGGCGCTCACACCCCCGACGCTTGCCGAGAGCGCCATCCACGCGAGGTCCATGGCCTCGCGGTCGGTATCCGTGAACCACGTCGCGAGCAGCGCCAGGTACGACACGCCGGCGACGGCGATGCCTGCGCTGAGATAGCGGTTCAGGCGCTCGGCGCGGTGTACCAAGTAGACGCCTGCCATCGGTGCAAGCCCGTACACCGCGAGGATGCGGAACGTATCGAGGGCGCCGACGGTGGTGATGAGCGACACGTCGGGGATTAACGCGCTGACGAACGCCACCAGCGCGCCGATGATCGCCGAAACGACGACGGCGACATCCGTCTCCAGCAACGCCGCGATCAGAATAGGAGACGCCGCAACGGGCAGGATGTACGCCAGGAAGTGCCGGTCGTCGTCGGGGATCACCAGCGGCAGGTAAAACTTCGCCACCATCAGCGGCACCATCATCACCAGCGCCAGCGCGATCATGTGGCGCTCGGATGTGATCCCGCCCGGCTGCATGACGAAGATGTAGCCGGCCACGATGAACGCCGCGATGCTCGACACGATCGCCACCGCGAACACGTTGCGCCACTCGACCGTGCTCGAAAGCAGGCCCGTCGCGCGCAGTTTCTCGATCGCCACTTCATCGACCCGCGTGCCGGTCGCGACGATCACGTCACCGTCCTCGACGTTCACGCGTTCGGCGGGGACCGCGGCCCGCGCCGACTCCCGCGCCCGCGCCGTCTGCTCATCGTCCACGGCGAGCGTCGTCGCGACGAGCGGCCGCACGAGTTCCGCCGTCAGCAGCGCCTCATCGGCAAAGAAGTCGACGCTGATGCGCGAATCTACGGTGTCTTTTGCCTGCGTCGCCGCAGATTCATCCAGCGAGACGTTCAGTTCTTCGCCCAGCACGCGGCGTCCCTCGGCGGCGACCTGCTGCCAGCGCTCGTCCGGCAGCGCGATCACCGCATCGACGCTGCGCGGCGAAAGCCCGAGCCCTGCCAACGAATCACGTTTGCGCGTCTCGTCCGTGAGCGCGCGGATCTGCGTCACTTGGGCGGTCAACTGATCGTAGGCGTTCACCTGAGCCGTGCGCACTCCCGGGTCGAAGACCCGCGAAGGCTGGACGGCCGTCGCCGCTTCCTCACGCCGCTGCTCCGTCAGGAATTCACTGACGAACGAGACCGTCTTCGGAGCGCGCACCGTCCGCGAAGCGATGTCGTCGGTGCGGATGTTGAGTTGGCGCGGGAAGACCGGAAACAGCGCGATCAGCAACAGCGTCGCGAGCGCCACGCCGAACACCGCGGCCGCGCCGAGGCTGATGCTGCGCCGGGTCACGTTAGGCACGCTGAGCAACCATCCGGCCTACAGCATATCAGGGGTGCTACGCCGCCCTCTGTGCCCGGTAAAGCGCTCCCGGCGATTGTGCGGAGCGACCGCGCAGCGTCGAGAGCAGCGCATCCGGGTCGGTCACCGCGAGCCAGACACGGGTGACGTCGATGTACCGCGGCCAGAGCCGCGTGCGCCACGGACGTGCCAGCGTCACTTCGATGAGACGACCGCCGTGGCTGCACGATATGCGGTCCGCGAAGTTCGTCGATAACCCGAAGCGATACCGCCAGCGCGGTCGCGGATCGATCAGTCGCGCGCTCACTACGTCGTTGAGCGGGAACTCCATGTTGAAGAACGCTTCGAACCGGACGTACACCACCTCGCCTTCGATCTCCACGAAACTGTCGTTGATCGCGACGGCGAACGTGCTGGCGATCGCCGCGAACATGGCGACGACCGTGAACCCGAAGATCGCCCGCTGTACGTCATCCGCGTCGCCGTCCATCAGCGCGGGCACGAGCGACAGGAAGGCGAACACGGTCACGCAGAGCACCAGCACCTTGAGCGGCACCCGGAACCAGAACGCCGTCGCGAAGTCGAAGCGTCGCATCACGGTCCCTCTCGCGGAGCGGCGACGGCGCTGCGGTCCGGGCGGGCGGACCGAAGCGCGTCTACCTCTGATATCGGCCCCGGCCACGAGAAATCCTGAGGGAACGCACCCTGCTGGCGTCGTTCGGCTGCGTTTGCAAGCCCGGACAATGCCCTCGATCGCGGCCATTCGCCGTCAATTCCAACGTTCGATACACGTTCGCAGCGGACGCGGGCCAGGACGTGGCGGAAGCGCTCTCCGAAGCCGGAAAGACTTCGGATAGGAGGGTCGTCATGTTCGCACACAAGTTGGCCATAGTAACGGGCGCGTTGGCGATCGCTGGCGCGCTCATGATGGGCTGTGGCGAGAGCGCAGAGAAGCAACTCGACCACGGCAACCTGTCCGTCGACGAGGCCGTCGCCGCAGTACACGTGCCGTGCCTCGACTCGAATCAGGACCTCGCACTGAGCGCCGAGGACTTTGGCCAACCGCTCGCGGGAGGCGCGGAATCCGACGGGGATGGCATTGACTTCAACGCCGACGGCACCGTCGATGACGCCGACGCCGCGTTCCTCGATGTCGATCTGCAGGTCGCGCCTGGATCAGACCCCGCTGCCTGTGGCGATGCGCCGCTCGAATACCTCGTCGCGAGTGACACCGTCCCCGCGATCACGTGCGATGATGGCGCCAGGGCGATCGTCATCGTAGGGGTGGCGGGTGGCGTCGTCGACCTGCGGAACGCTGAGAATGCGGCCGGCGTGCGCTGGATGACCAACGCGCTCATCGACGAACTCGACGAGCGCGACTACCAGACGCTCGCGCTCATCGCCGGACCTGGACTGCCCGGCATTGACGCGCAGCTCAACTCGGGCATGGAGACGTGGATCGCGCACAGCCTCCAGACTGTGCTCGATCAATACCCGTGCGCTCAAGCCGTCCTGCTGGGCCATAGCCACGGCGCCATAACCACGGACGTGGTGGCGTCGCGCCTCGAAGAGGCGTACGGCAACCGGATCCTGCTCGTCGTCTCCAATGACCGCATCGAAGGCCTCTACATGGGCGACACGCAGTCGCGCCCGCAGAGTGTGCCGGTGTTCAACATCTTCGAGACGAATGATTCCGACGCCACAGGTGCGTCATTCGATGCCCCGAACGTCGAAAACTGGGACGCGAGCGGCGAACAGGCGCCAGAGCACGGCGAGGACGGCGGCGCGAGCAAGCCGGTCAATCACACCACCATCGACAACTCAGCCGGCGTGCGCGACCGCATCATCGATGAGGTGGTGGAGCGGCTGCCCTGAGCGTCGCATCAACGAGCCCGCGCGCCACCCCGTGGCGCGGGCTTTCAGCCCGCGAACGCCCAGATCTGTGGCGCGGGCTTTCAGCCCGCGAAACCGTCGTCGATACTCCCCCAGCGACCAGCGACCAGCGACCAGCGACCAGCGACCAGCGACCAGCGACCAGCCTTACAACGCCAGCGTGTACCGCACCGCCGTGAGCTTCGTCCCGCCATAGTCATTGATCTGCGTCGCGGCATCGTCAATCTGCCAGCAGGCGCGCTCGTAGAACGCGCGCGCGCGTTCATTGCGACGAAGCACCCACAGGACGGCCATGCGGTATCCATCCTGCCTGAATGCGTCGCACGTCGGCGCCATCAGCGCGCTTCCGACACCGCGGCGCCAGTACGCGGGCGTGACGTACATCAGGTAGAGGAGGCCGCTGCCCGACTCGCCGTCGGGGCCGATGGTTGCATAGCCGACGAGCGCGTCTTCGTCTTCAGCCACCAGCGTGCGCTTGTTCCGCGGCCGTTCACGCGCCAGGCTCCGCGCCCATTGCGCCGCCTTTTCCTCGACGGACAGGGCGTCGAGGTATGCGTCCGGCATGAGCCCGCGATACGCGGCGCGCCAGCTCATCACATCGACTTCGGTGATCGCTGCGGCGTCATCAGGAGTGGCGGAACGTACGTTCACCGAACCGGCTGTCAGAGTCCGCTCACGGTGAGACGCGCCATCTTGATCGTCGGCGCCGCGGTGCCGGCGAGCCACGTCAGGTCGGAGCCGACCGCCTCGATGTCGCGCAGCATGTCCTTCAGATTGCCCGAGACGTTGATTTCGGTGACGGGATAGGTCAACTCGCCGTTTTCGATCCAGATGCCGGCGGCCCCGCGCGAGAAGTCCCCCGTCGTCACGTTGATGCCGAAGCCCATGAGCGTCGTCAGGTACAGCCCGTCCTGCACGGAGCCGATGATCTCCTCCGGCGCCGTCGCGCCCGCTTCGAGCACCAGGTTGCCGCCGCCGATCGAGATCGCGTCGCCGGAGCGCACGGCGCTCCCCGTCGTCTTGCGGCCGAGACGGCGCGCGTAATAGCTGTCGAACAGGAAGTGCTGAAAGACGCCGTCCGTGACGAGCTGGTTGCGACGCGTCGCCACGCCTTCGCCGTCGAACGGGCGCGAGCCGAGTTGTGCCGGCAGCCGCGCGTCGGACACGACGTTCAGCAGCGGCGATGCGATCGCTTCGCCCTCGCGGTCGGCGAGAAACGTCGATCGCTTGAACAGCGCTTCGCCGCTCGCCGCGTTCGACACGACGCCGGCCAGCCCCGCCGCGGTGACCGGATCCCACACGACCGGCACCTCGCGCGTGCTGACCTTGCGGGCGCCGATCTTGCGCACTGCGCGAGCGGCGGCGCGGCGTCCCACTTCCTCGGGCGACGACAGCCGATGGATGAGGCGTTCGGCGCTGTACCAGTAGTCGTTGCGCTTCTTGCCGTCTTCGTCGTCGGCCATGACCTGCACGCTGAAGCTGGCGGCGGTGTACGGAAAGCTGCCGGCGAATCCCAGGCTGTTCGCCAGCACGACGAGCCCGCGCTCGGCGCCGAAGTCCGCGCCCTCCGAGTTGTTGATCCGCTTGTCGAAGTCGAATGCCGCCTGCTCCGCGCGCAGGACGATGTCCTTCATTTCCTCGACAGTTAGCGACTCAATACGCTCGTCATAAAGCTGCAGCGCGATGTCGACGTCGGACGCAAGGTCTGCCTTGTCGGGCAGGCCGGCGAACTCGTCCGGCTCGCTGATCTTCGCCAGCTCGACGGCGGTCTGCACGAGTTCGTCGAGCGCTTTCGGCGTCAGGTCCGACGTGTTGCAGACCGCCGTCCGCTTGTCCTTGATGACGCGGATCGAAACCGAGCGCGATCCCGCTTCGATCAGCTTCTCCAGCTCGCCCATGCGGACGCTGACCGACGACTCGACGCCGCTTCGGATATAGGCGTCGGCCTCGTCGGCGCCGCGCGCGCGCGCCTTCTCGACGATGTCGCTCGCGACGGAGCGCAGGTCTTCGTTCATGCCTGGTCGATCAGTCCCTCAGTCTGTCGGTCAGTTCGGCAACGTCGAGGAAGAACGCTGATGTGTGTACACGTCATCCTGAGCCGCGGCGAAGATCTCTCTCGTCATGCGGGCACTTCGGCCAGGGCGAGAGCTGCTTCGCTTTGCTTTACATGACTCCTGGGCTCCGGCCCTCTACAGCTCTGAGTTGCGCCCGCTGAGCTTCGAGAACGCGAAACCCGCCACCGCGAGTACGACCACGAGGATAAGGAGCTTCTTCACGATTGAATCCTTTCCACTCCGCCAATTTCCGGCCGGCTAGCCTATGGCTGTTCCACCGACCGTCATTCCACTGATCAACACCGTCGGGATGCCGACGCCGACGGGGACGGACTGACCGTCCTTGCCGCAGGTCCAGCGACCATCGCTCAGCGCGAAGTCGCTGCCGACTGCGGTCACCTTGCGTAACACGTCCGGCCCGTTGCCGATGAGGTTCACGTTCCGGATCGGCGCGGTGACCTTGCCGCCCTCGATCATGTACCCCTCGGTGACGCTGAACACGAAGTCGCCGTTGCTGATGTTCACCTGGCCGCCGTTGAACGCGACGCAATAGATGCCGCGCTCGACGGAGCGGATGATGTCCTCCGGCGCCGACTGTCCCGCCAGCATGTAGGTGTTCGTCATGCGCGGCATGGGATAGTGCTTGAACGACTGCCGGCGGCCGTTGCCCGTCGGTTCGACCTTGAAGTGCTTCGTGCTCATGTGATCCTGGATGTAGCCCTTGAGCACGCCATCTTCGATAAGCACGTTGTAGCCGGGCAGGTTGCCTTCGTCATCGATATTGATGGAGCCTCGGCTGTCCTTGATCGTGCCGTCGTCGACGACAGTGCACAACTCGGACGCGACGACGTTGCCGACCTGATCCGTGTAGTTGCTCGTGCGCTTGCGGTTGAAGTCCGCCTCCAGTCCGTGACCGATCGCCTCGTGCAGCAGGATGCCGCTGTCGCCGCCGGCCAACACGACCGGAAATGTGCCCGCCGGCGCGTCGATGGCGGATTGCAGCACCGTCGCCTGGCGCGCCGCTTCCCGCGCGAGCATCTCCGGCGTGTGCGTCTCGAAGTACGACATGCCCATGCGGCCACCGCCGCCCCAGCGCGCGTTCTGACGGTTGCCTTCCCGCTCGGAGAGGCACGACACGTTGAAGCGCACGAGCGGCTGCACGTCGCCCGCCATGCGGCCGCCGGCGGTCACGATCATCACGTGCTTCAACTCGTCGATGAAGTTGACATCGACCCGCGCGATGCTCGCGTCGTAGGCGCGCGCAGCGTCATCGGCGCGGCGGATCAGGTCGACCTTGTCGGAGGCAGGGACGCTGAGCGTACCCGCTTCGGGCGTGTAGAAGTTGGCCGACTCGTAGTGCATCACATCGACCGGCTCTGCCTTGTCGCCGCGCGATGCAATGCGTGCGGCCGTGTCGGCGGCGCGGCGCATCGACTCGCGGCTCAGGTCCTCGCTGTACGCATAGCCGATGGCGTCGCCCTGCAACACGCGCACGCCGACGCCCTGCGTGGTCGTGCGGCTCGCCGTCTTCACGTGCTGCTGCTCGAACGTGATGTTCGAGCCCTGGCGGTGCTCGAAATACAACTCCGCGTGGTCGCCGCCCCGGCTCATCGCGACGCCGATCAGGTCAGCGGCCACGGTCCCATCGATGTTGTAGCGGTCGCGAAAGAAGGCCTCGGCCATGCGTCCGCTGTCGGTCATCGGGAAGTCCTCTCGGTGGAGCGTTCGACGGGTGTCGCGAGCATGATAGCAAGGCCGCGCGGCGGACACCGATTCGTCATAACGAGCGCACTGTTGAACGAGCTCGCGCCGTGTCTGTTGACGGTAACTGGCTCATGGCTTGCTTCCGTGCGACGAATGTCAGGCTCTTCGGCCAGATCAGCGCGCCCGCGCCGTCGATCGCCGCGATGAAGCGCGACGTGCGCATCGCCTCGCGCAGATGGCGACGCCATGCCGGCACGCGACGCTCCGCGGCCACGGCGATCAAGACCGCGGCTTCGAAGTCGCTCTTCGGCTTTGTAGGGCGCACGAAGTCCACCAGACAGAACCGCAGCCAGAACAGCGAGTCGACAAAATGCACGTACCGAAAGTCCGTGACCGCAAGTCCCGCATCGCAAAGCCGTCGAAACAGCACCTTCGGCGCATAGATGCGGACGTGGCCGCCCGGCGTCTCGTAGTAGCCGCGCGACAACTTCCAGAACGGGATCTCCGTGAAGTGCGATGGCACGGCGCCGTGCAGTGTCCCGCCGTCGCGCATGGCGCGCGCGATCTCAGCGATCGCGCCGGCGTCGTCAGGCAGGTGCTCGAGCGTTTCGGTGCAGATGACGGCGTCGAACGCGGCGTCGCGGAACGGGAGATGCGACGCATCGGCCGCGACGAGGTCCACGCGATGCGCGCCGATGCGTTGGCGCGCCTTTCGCAGCTCCGCCGCGTCGTAGTCGACGCCGACAGTGAAGCACCCGCGCTTCGCCGCTTCGATGATGTGGCGTCCATCGCCGCACCCGACGTCGAGCACGCGCATGTGCGCGCCGCGCGGCAGGCGCTCGGGGCGAATACTGAGCTTGGCGGACGCGATCTCAGGCATGGGTGGTGGACAACAGAGAACAGACAACAGACAACAGAGGAGACGCGCAGTGTCTGGGGAACGAAGGCTTGCTGTTCGGTTGGTGGCATTCCACGGCGGGATCCTTCGCTGCGCTCAGGATGACCTTCGGTTGGTCGCTGCCGCATCGGGGTCTACCACTGACGACTGACAACTGACGACTCACCCCAGCTACGTCATCCGCATGCCGTCGAGGTGAGCGAGGTCGTTGAGACGCCAGAGCGCGCGTCGGGCGCCCGCCGCCCGGATCGACGTGATCGATGCGTTGAACGCGTAAAACGGGAAGTCCGAGTGCAGACCCAGCACGTGCCCGACGTACGACTGGATGACGCCGCCGTGGCACGTCACCGCGACCTTCTTGCCGGGATTCTCGGCGATGATCTGGTCGATCGCGCCCGAGATGCGGGCGCGGAACGGCGCGCTCTTCTCGTTGCCGGGGAGGTTGTCCCAGGTCGGGTCGTCTTCGAAGCGGCGCTTGATGGCCTCGTGCGTCATGCCCGGCGGCAGGATCTCCTCGGGGTTCACCTCGGTGCCGCGGAGCGGTTCGTTGATCTCCTGCAGGTCGTCGAGGACTTTGATTTCCAAGTTGAGGCGCTTGGCGATCTCGGCGCCCGTGTTGTAGGCGCGCTGCAGCGGGCTGCTGTAGACGACGTCGACGCCGTAGGTGGCCATGCGCTCGCCGAGCCTCCGCGCCTGCTCCTCGCCGACGGGCGTCAGCGGCGGGTCGAAGACGGACGGAGCGCCGACGAGGCGAGCTTCGTTATTGCCGGACTGGCCGTGACGGATCAGGTAGAGGCGGACGGCATCGGGGCGGTTGAGGAGCAGGATGTCCTGGAAGTAGTACGCCATCGGGTCGATGGGCGCGGGTACGGTCCGGGGGTCGCGGTCGGGGTCGCGCATCGAGGGGTTCGCCATGGCGGCAAGGTAATGCGGGGTCGCGATTGAGGCAACCACACTTCGCCCCAAGGACTCGGCGGCGACGGGGCATTGTTTCACGTGAAACATTAGTTCTGGATTACGACGAGTGCCCATGTTGACAGGTGACCAAAACGTCACCTAACATTCGACGGTGGAAGCGGTGTTCAAAGCGCTCAGCGACGAGCATCGGCGGGTGCTGCTGGACCGGCTCTTCGAGCGTGATGGCCAGGCGCTCACGGAGCTGGAGGCGGCATTGCCATCGATGACCAGGTTCGGGGTCATGAAGCACCTGCGCGTCCTGGAGGGCGCAGGGCTCGTGACTACGCGCCGGGTGGGGCGCCAGAAGCTGCACTATCTCAACCCCGTCCCGATCCGTCTCGTGCTCGACCGCTGGATCAGCAAGTACGCCGCACCCTGGGTCGAGACGATGACGGGCATCAAGCATGCACTGGAGGACGACATGACGACCCAAACAGCACCCAAGCATGTCTTCGAGATCTACGTGAAGACAACGCCACAGAAGCTCTGGGACGCGATCACGAGCCGAGAGATGACGCGCGAGGTTTTCGGCCTCGACGTTGAATCCGACTGGCAGCCCGGCTCGAAGTATCGCTACTCGTTCCTCAGCGCGTTCTCGATGGGCGAGATGAACGTGCAGGCGGGCGACTCCGCCCACTTCGGCACGATTCTCGAGGCGGAACCGCCGAGGCGGCTCGTGCAGACGTTCGAGAGCGACTTCCCGGAGGAGATGGGCGGCGGGCCGGACCAGGCGACGAAGGTGACGTGGGAGATCGAGCAGATGGGCGACGTCTGCAAGTTAACACTGCTGCACGAGGGCTGGAAGGACGAGTCGATGGCGTTCCAGTCGTCGCGGACCGGTTGGGCGCAGATCTTGAGCAGCCTGAAGTCGCTGCTGGAGACGGGATCGGTGCTGGCGTTCCCGGAGGCGTAAGCTTCCGGCAGGGACGACGGGCACGTTTGGACGGAGCGCGATGACACCTGCACGCATGGCCCTGCGCATCGATGCGCTGTTTGAACTCGCGCTGGCAACACTCGTCGTGGTGGCGGCGGCGACAGGCGTCGATGTGGGAGAGGCGTTCGCACTCAACGAGTGGCTGGTCATCGTGATTGGCATTGCGCTGGTGCCGGTCGGCGTCGGCCTGTGGCTGGCGAAGCCCGACCGACCGACGCTGTTGACCATCGGCGTCGCGAACGCGGTCGGCGCGGTGGCGTTCGCGGTCTACCTGGCGCTTCGAGGGGGCGAGATGAACGGCTACGGCCTCGCCGTCGTGACCGCCGCCGTCGTGGGGCTGGTCGCGCTCGCAGTGGCGGAATTGTCGCTGGCGCGCGATGCGGGACGGCACGCCTTTGTCTCCTGATGGCTGGTTATGAAGCCGGAGACAGCGTTACACTGAAGTGCAAATGTTCACACCAGCCGAAGTAATAGGAGGCCTGTTTTGGCTCGAGAAGTAGTCATCGTCAACGCCGTACGGAGCGCGATGGGACGTCGCAACGGCATGCTGTCGGGCACGCACCCGGTGACGCTGGGCGGGAAGGTGCTGCGGGCGGTTGTCGACCAGGTAGGCGTCGACGATGCGCTCGTCGGCGACGTCGTGTTCGGCAACGTCTCGCAGGTGGGCGAGCAGGCCGCGAACATCGGCCGCAACGTCGTGCTGGAGGCGGGCTTTCCGATCGAAGTGCCGGGCACGACGGTGGACCGGCAGTGCGGGTCCGGCCAGCAGGCGATCCACTTCGCGGCGAATCTGATCGCGGCGGGCGTGGTCGACGTGGCGATCGGCGGCGGCGTCGAGGTGATGTCGCGGGTGCCGATGGGCTCGAATTTCAAGGTGGCGGGTTTCCCGTTCACGGAGTTCATGCGCACCGAGTACGACCTGACGTCGCAGGGCGTCGCGGCGGACAACATCGCGCGCAAGTGGGGCATTTCGCGGCAGCAGCTCGACGAGTTCGCGCTCGAGAGCCAGAACCGGGCGAAGGCGGCGCGCGACGGCGGCAAGTTCAAGAAGGAGATCCTCGGCGTCGAGGTCGAGCACGAGGGCGTGAAGGGCACCTTCGACACGGACGAAGGCATTCGCGACTCGTCGCTGGAGAAGCTGAGCACGCTCGCGCCTTCGTTCGGCGAGGATGGCCTGCATCACGCCGGCAACTCGAGCCAGATCACGGACGGCGCGGCGGCGGTGCTGATGATGTCGCGCGAGAAGGCGGATGAGCTTGGCCTCAAGCCGCGGGCGCGCATCGTCGCGCAGGCGGTGGTCGGCTCGGACCCGCACCTGATGCTGACGGGCCCGATCACCGCGACGCCTGCCGTGCTCAAGAAGGCCGGCCTGACGTTCCAGGACATCGACCGCACGGAGATCAACGAGGCGTTCGCGTCGGTCGTGCTGGCGTGGCAGAAGGAGACGGGCGCGGACCTGTCGAAGGTCAACGTGAACGGCGGCGCGATCGCGCTGGGCCACCCGCTGGGCTGCACGGGCGCGCGGTTGATGACGTCACTGCTGCACGAGTTGGAGCGCACGGGCGGCCGTTACGGGCACGAAGTGATGTGCTGCGGCGGCGGCATCGGCACGGCGACGATCATCGAGCGGTTGTAAACCTTCGGACAACAGAGAACAGACAACAGAGAACAGAGGAGCCCCGGCGATTGGCCGGGGCTTCATTGCGGGCGTGGCCCGTCACCTGGTCTAGTTGCGACGGGCGTGCCGTGATGAGATCCTTCGCGTTCGCTCAGGATGACGTTATGCGATGCTCTGTTGTGTCGCTGCGACGACTGTGTCGTGATGAGATCCTTCGCGTTCGCTCAGGATGACGTTATGCGCCGGTTGGTGCGCGGGTCGAGCTGTTCGTGCTGGGAGATTCTTCGCTTCGCTCTGAATGACGGTATGCGGCGGCGCTGGTGTGCGGTGGGTCGGTGTCGCCGTGACGGGATCCTTCGCCTGCGCTCAGGATGACGTCGATGTAGAGATCACTCCGTCCACTCGATCGGTGCGTCGTCTGCGCGGTGTGTGAGTTGTCCGCGCTCGGCGGTGTTGACGTCGATGATCGTGATGCCGGCGACGTCTTCTCCGTGGATCGCGAGGAAGCGTCCGTCGGGCGACCAGACGATGACGCAGCCGTCCATCAGGTGGCGGCCGGCGCCGGTGATCGGGTCGACGACCCACGTTTCGTGGTGCGTGCGCTCGATGTCGTACGTGGAGACTGCGATGTTCGTGCCGTCGGCCGTCCAGCGGATCTCGCCCGGGTAACCGCTGGGGAACTCCGTGACGACGCTGGCGCCCGTGTCGATGTTCACCGTCGTCATGATGTACGGCGGATCGAAGCCGCCGCCGAACGCGACCTGCGTGCCGTCGGGCGACCAGGCGAGGTACATCGGGCCGCCCTTGCCCGCTGCTTCGGGCGCGAGTTGTTCGGGCGTGCTGGCGTTCGCCGGATCCGAGCCCATGTTGCCGAGATTCGTCACAGCGTTGGTCGTCGCGTCGAGCATCCAGAGTTGCCAGCCATCGGCCGCGGCCTGCGTGAAGAGGAAGCGCGATCGATCCGGCGACGGGTAGAAGTACATCGCCGCGCCGGGGACGCCGTCGACCGGGGTCAGCGCCCCATCGAGCGAGAGCCAGCGCAGGCCGGCCCTGCCAGCGAAGGTGCCGGAGACCAGCAGGCGGTCGCCGTGCCAGGCGAGCGTGCTGATGCTCGTGGTTGCGTCTGCATCGATGAGCACGCGGACGGATGGCGATGCACCATCGATCACGATCAGTTGCGTGCGGTTGTCGAGCGTCGTCGCGGAGAACGCGAAGCGCGCGCGGGCGGGCGACCATTCGGGCGACATGCACCACTGAAACTCTTTGGCGTAGGCAACGCCGCCGGTCGACGGGCCGGGGTTGGCGTCGTCGTGGAGCGTCACGGTGCAGGTTTCGTCGCCACCGAGTTGCACCCACCAGCCGGACGCCGACGAGAGGTCATCGACCGGCGTCGATGGCGGTGCGTAGCGCTGCTCCTCGATGACCTGCGGGAAGCGCACGCCGACCAGTTCGTGGCCGGTGCGGTAGGTGAGGGCGCCCCAGACGCCGGCGGGCAGGTCTGGCACCGGCGTGGCGGTCGGCGCGGGACGCGGGGTCGCGGTGGCGTCGGGGTTAGCGACGGTGGCGCTGCCGGGGTTCATCGCCACCCAGGCGAACACGGCGGCGAGCAGCATGGACGGCACGAGCAGGATACGAAGCGCGGTCATGGGGCACCTCCTGTGATGCTAGTACAGCGCAGCGCGGGTGATGGTTCCGGACGGGTGGCTGGCGGTTGGGCTACGCGTCGTAACCGATGGGTGTGTTGGTGGTTGTCCGCGTGCGGCGGACGTGAACAGCCGAGGGCGGCTGGTCTCCGCGCTTCGCGTCAGGTGTACCGGCGACGGAGACAAACATGTGCAGCCACGGCAGGGCGGCGATGCGGAGGGGCGTCATCGAACGCCAGTGGTTGTCCCGCCTGCGGCGCACGGAACAGCCGAGGGCGGCTGTTCTCCACGCTGCGCGTCTAGTCTTGTCGCGCACGCCAGGCCATGCGAGCGGGATGCGCGCTAGGGCAGGGATTCGGCGATGCGGAGGGCGTCGTCGAACGCGAGCGCCGTTTCCATGCGGAAGAACGTCTGGCCGTCGTTCCAGATGAGCGTGTTGGCTTCGACGGTGCGGTCGGAGCCGGGGACGAATACGCCGCCGGCGTCGTAGAACTGGACGATGTGGGCGCCGCCGCTGACCCATCGCGCGGGCATGCCGTCGACGAAGGTGTCCTCGACGGTGACGCCGGGCGGGGCGCCCTTGCCGAAGTTCGCGTCGGAGGGAAGGCGGGCCTGCCAGAGGTCGAACTCGTCATAACGGATCACGGCGACGGCCTGGTCGCCGTAACGGACGATGTAGGTGGCGCGCGGATCTTCGCCGGCGGGCAGCACCAGGTCGAAGCCCGTCGCGTCGCTCGCATCGTCGATGGACGTCAGCCACGCGCGCGACGCGATGTCGTCGGGCGGCGGCAGCGGCGTTTCGGCGGGGATGACTTCGATCTCGGAACCTTCGATGCCGAAGAAGTCGGCGACCGCGGAGCGGCTCGACGGGACGGCCAGCGTCGCCACGATCGCCGCCAGGACGATGGCGAGCGCGGCGCCGGCGAACGCGAACGGCGGGCGCGTGTGCGGGGTCGTGCGCCGCGTTGCGGGCGTTCCGGCGATCGAAGCGAGCACGCCTGCGCGCAGCGACGGCGTCGCTGGATATGACGCCCGCGCGGCAATCGCGCCGATATCCCGGTCAAAGGTGGACTCATTCATGGATGGCCTCCGCCAGTTGCGGGTATTTCTGCTCGATCAACTCGCGCAGACGCTTGCTTGCGCGGTGCAGCCTGGATTTCACGGTGCCGGCCGGCTTGCCGATCGTCGCGGCGATCTCACGCTCGGGCAGGTCGAGGAAGTAGCGCAGGTGCAGCACGACGCGGTCATCGAGCGGCAGTTCGTTGATGGCGCGGGCGAGTGTGGATGCGTGGGCATCGCCAAGCGAGACGTCGGGCGCTTCGGTGGACGTCGGGGTGATGGCGGCGAAACGTCCGAGCAGGCCCGTCCGACGCTGCCGTGAGCGGACCTCGTTGATCGCGGTGTTGGTGACGATCCGCAGCAGCCAAGGCCGGAAGGGCTCGCCGCGTCGGAAGCTGGCGAGGTGGCGATAGGCGCGGATGAAGGCGTCCTGGGCGACGTCTTCCGCGGCGGGGGCATCGCGCACGACGAGGTATGCCGCACGGAAGGCGACCTCCTGGTATTGCTCGACGAGCGAGCCGAAGGCGGCGTGGTCGCCGCTGCGGGCGCGCTCGATCGCTTCGGCTTCGCCGATGAGCGTCTGTTTCACGTGCTAACGGTACACCGGTGGGTGTGGGGTGGTTCCGTTTGGGCGTCCGGGGATGTTGGATGTTGGAAGGAGGGAGTCATCATTCGGTGCGGCATTCACAAAGGGTGGGGTGGGGTCGTAAGATGGATGGGAGTCGTGATTAGGAGATGCGCCCCGAGGGGCCTGAAAGGAAGCTTCGCATGCGGAGAGTGGCAGTCGTCGGCGCGGGCATGACGCGCTTCGGAAAGTGGATGGACCGCGGGCTTAAGGATCTGGGGCGCGAGGCCGTCGAGGGCGCGATGAAGGAAGCGGGCGTCGAGCAGTCGCAAATCGAGGCGGCCATCGTCGGCAACGCGACGGCGGGGCTGATTACCGGCCAGGAGATGATCCGCGCACAGGTGATCCTGCGCGAGATGGGCTTCGGCGACATCCCGATGATCAACACCGAGAACGCGTGCGCGAGTTCGTCGACGGCGTTCCACCTGGCGTGGATGTACGTCGCGTCGGGCATGTATGACGTCGTGCTCGCGCTGGGCGTCGAGAAGCTCTACCACGAGGACAAGCGTCGGTCGTTCCAGGCGATCGGATCCGCCGTGGACATGGAGGCGATCAAAGACCTGATGAAGGCGACGGCCGCGCGCGGGCGCAGCGAGGGCGATGCGTCGAACGCGGAAGACGGCGGCGGCGCGGGCGAGAAGCGCTCGATGTTCATGGACTTTTACGCGGCGAGCGCGCGCGAGCACATGAAGCGCCACGGGACGACGGCGATCCAGTACGCGAAGGTGGCGGTGAAGAGTCACCAGAACGCATCGCTGAATCCGTACGCGCAGTATCGCGAGACGTATACCGTCGAGGGGATTATGAACTCGCCGATTGTCGCGGAACCGCTGACGCGGCTGATGTGCTCGCCGATCGGTGACGGCGCGGCGGCGTTAGTGCTGGTATCGGAGGAGAAGGCGCGCCAGCTCACGACGAAGCCGGTCTGGGTGACGGCATCGGTGCTGGGATCGGGGAAGGACCGCGCGCCGGGCGAGCCGGGCGTCACGACGCGCATGGCGCGCAAGGCGTACGAACTGGCGGGCGTCGGGCCGGAAGACATCGACGTGATCGAACTGCACGATGCGTCGTCGCCGGCGGAGTTGATGGAATACGAGGAGTTGGGGCTCTGCAAGGTGGGCGAAGGCGGCAAGCTCATCGAAGACGGCGTGACGGCGCTCGATGGCAAGATCCCGGTAAATCCGAGCGGCGGCCTGCTCTCGAAGGGGCACCCGATCGGCGCGACGGGGTGCGCGCAATTGACGGAAGTCTTCTGGCAGTTGCGCGGCGAGGCGGGCGACCGCCAGGTGAAGGGCGGCGACGCGAAGATCGGGCTGACGCAGAACGGCGGCGGCATGATGAAGGGCGAAGCCGCGGCGATGACGATCCACGTGCTGGAGCGCTGAGGCTTAGTCGTCAGTTATCAGTCTTCAGTTGGCAGTGTTCAGTTAAGGCGAGAGGCCCACGTTGTGGGCCTCGCCCAGTCAGTAGGAGGACGTGCGGTCGAGGATGCGGATGTTCGTGCCTTCGACGACGGTCTCGCCGTTGACGATTGCCTTCGAGGCGTACTGAGCTTCCGTGCAGTAGCCGTCCAGCAGCGCTGTGGGCTGCGCGCACTCGAATTCGACGGCGCCGGTGCCGAACCAGCGGCGGTGTACGTCACGCGGGTCGACAGCGTTCGTCACCACGCCATCGACCGAGAGCAGGGACCACTCGGTGGTCGCGCCATCCCACTCGCACGAGGTGTCGGTTGGGCCCCTCGGGTATGCCTGAGTGAAATACAGCAGCTCCGTGCCGTCCGGGGACCATTCGAACGGGAAGAAGACGCGATGGTCGTCGGAGACCGTGGCGAACAGCACATGTCCGGTCTCGATGTCCACGATGCGCAGCTCATGACGGCGCAGGTTTAGGTTTTCGCACGGCTCGATTTCCCCCGTGGCGATGCGCGTACCGTTGTTGGGGACGAAGTAATCGAGCGGCGTGCTGATGATCACGCGGCCGTCGAGATACACGGTCGCGCGGTTGCCGGGCTGCTCGCTTTGCGTCGATCCGGTGACCACGAACGCCTGGCCGTCGGCGCGCCAGACGGGGTGTGCGGCCTGGCCAGTGAGACCGCCGAAGCGTGCATCGCTCTGCGGGATGCGCAGCACTTGATCACCGGTAAGCGCGTCGACTACCAAGACGGCCGTTACGTCGGCGAACGTCCGGCCGCAGGGACCGCTCGTGGCGCCTTCGGGAAGCGGCAGGCATAGTTCGTCTTCGGTCTGAACGGTCAGCGCCAGCAGCCGGCCATCTGGTGATGAAGCCACGTCGTAGAGCCAGCCTTTGTCGATCTCGAGGACGGTGAGCTTGTCCGTACCGTCAATGCGGTGACTGTCGAGGCGCTTGCCGTAGTTGACGACGATGCGGTCGCCGGCGATCACGGCGGATGACGGCGTGTCGCTGTCGTGGCCGGCGTCGAATGATGCGATCTGGCGCATCGCTACGCTGTCGAAGACGCCGATACGCCACGTTTCGTCGCCCGACTTGAACGCGACGAGCTCCCGCGACGCCAGGCGTGCAGCCAGCTCGTCGTCTCGTCCGACATGGTCGGTGCCAGCGAGGGCAAGGATGAGCAGCACGATCCCGGCGGCGACACCGGCCATCGCGGCGACGCTCGCCGTGGAGGCCACCAGGCTCAGCTTGCTCTTCGGGATGAGCGGGAGCGCGAGCAGACCGCGCAACCAGGAGCGGCGTTCGACGCCTGGTTCCACGAGGGCGGCCTCGTAACGGTCGCGCACGTCCAGACGACGCAGGACTTCGGCGACGTGGTACTTCACGCCATCGACGCTGATGTCGAGGGCCGACGCGATCTGTTCGTTCGTCAGGCCGCGCCGCAGGAGCGCGAGCACCTCCTGCTGCCGTGGCGTGAGCGTCTCGGGATGGCGTGGGCGGCCTCGGGTCCGCAAGCAGTCCTCCTCGTTGCCTTGCGGGCGGCACTCTAGCGAATGCGAAGCTGAATTGCCCTACTCTCGGGCTGGGGAAACCGCGCGATCTGGGCTGCATGGTTCGCTTGATGCACGGGCGGGAAATGATGCGGAATCGAGAATCTGGATTGATATTCTCGATACAAGAGCATCAAGGAGGTTGTGATGGGAGTGCTGAAGGAAGTCCTAACGGCGAATCAAAAGTATGCCGCATCGTTCGGAGACAGGTCGTCGCTGCCAATGCCGCCGGGACGCCATTTCGCGATCCTGACGTGCATGGACGCGCGCCTCGATCCGGCGAAGTTCGCGGGGCTGACGGAGGGCGATGCGCACGTCATCCGCAACGCCGGCGGCCGCGCGACCGACGATGCAATTCGATCGCTTGTAATCTCGTACAAGCTGCTCGGCACTCACGAGTGGTTCGTGGTCCACCACACGGACTGCGGGATGCTCGCGTTTACCGAACCGATCATGCGTGATCTGCTGTCCGAGAGCCTTTCGCCCGCGACGATTGAGCACGGGGTCTGGAGAAACACGGGCGATGCCCCCGGTTCCAAAGACGGCCAGTACATCGACTGGCTGACGATCGACAATCAGGAGCAAAGCGTCGCGGACGACGTAGAGCGCCTTCGGCGGCATCCGCTGATACCGCCCGACATCGCGATCTACGGCTATGTCATCGATGTCAAGTCAGGCCGTCTCAACGAGGTGCCGTCGGCGTCCGCAATCGGCCGGGCCAAGGCGGCCTGACCGCTCACCGCGATCATCCGGCGACCTCCGTGAGCGGGGGTGGCGTATCTGCGCCAGGCGCGTCGCTTGACGGCGCTTTTCGCGTTTTGACGCAGACTCCAGCGGGCGGCGTTGTTAGGTCAGGGCGGTCTGCCCGTGGGATTCGCGTGTCCGTCACCTGCCGACTCAGAGTTGGAGGCATCTTGACGTTGTTATTGAGGCGGATCCGGCCCGCGGATATCATTTGCCGGTACCCCGCGCTCAGGCATCTGCATCTGCGTCCAGACGGCTGGCCCATCGACGCCCGAGGCCCCGCGGCCGATCGGACCGTGATCCACTTGAAAAGCACCCGCGGATGAACGTCTCGAACCTACGCCAGAAGCTGCTGATCTCCGTCGTGCTGGGGATCATCGTGTTCGGGGCGCTGGTCGTGTACGGCGACATCCGCAGCGTGCGCGCCAGCCTGGCCGACTTTCGCTGGGAATTGATGCCCCTCGTGCTGCTCATCGCGGCGGGGAACTACGTGCTGCGCTGGGTGAAGTGGCATTACTACCTGCGGCGGATCGGCGAGACGAGTGTGCCGCGGTTGGACAGCTTTCTGATTTTTATGTCCGGCCTCGGGATGGTCGTGACGCCGGCGAAGGTCGGTGAGTGGCTGAAGTGCTACTTGCTCAAGGACAAGTACGGGACGCCGGTGATGCGCTCGACGCCGATCCTGTTCGCCGAGCGTCTTACCGACGCACTGGCGCTGATGCTGCTGGCGCTGGTCGGCGTCGTTGCGTTTGAGCGGAGCGTCTGGCCACTCGTCGCGGTCGTGATCCTGGGATCGGCGATCGTCATCGCGGTCTCGCGGCACCGGCCGGCATGGCGGCGCATGGTCGACCTGGCACGCAGACTGCCGCTTGTCGGCCGCCTCTCGCCGCGCATCGACGAGATGGCGGAGAGCAACTATCAACTGATGGATCCGTGGGGCGTGGTGCTCATGACTGGCCTGAGTGTCGTGGCGTGGGGCACGCAGGTCGTGGCGTTCTACCTCGTGCTGGCGGGGCTCGGCGTCGATGCGGGCGGCGATACGTTCATGAAGGCATCGTTCATCTTGCCGATTTCGACGTTGGGCGCGGGGATCCTGCTGCTGCCGGGCGGCCTTGGCGTCGCGGAGACCGGGATCGCATCGCTGACCGAAAGCCTCCTGGAAACGAGCAGGGGCGTGGCTTCGACGGCCACGCTGTTGATCCGCGTCTCGACGCTGTGGTTCGCGGTTGTCCTTGGGCTTGTCGCCTTCTTCGTAGTCATGCGGCGAGAACCCGTGGGGGAGCCAGAGGATGAAATCGCAGAGAGCCGCCTCGTTACGGCGAGCGACCCCATCGCGTAGGTCGTTGCCTTGAGCATCGAACAGGCGACGGCGGTGAGCACAACAGCGGCGCCCGACGGGTTGCTGGCCGCTTCGGGCGAACTGTTGCGAAAGCACGTCGCCGGTATTTCGCTGGCGCTGTTGTTGGCAGCGCTCCTCGTCGCGCCTCGCTGGTGGACGTTCGTGAGCGACCCGGACGATGGCGCGCGCGTCTCGATCAGCCCGTATGCGGCCGGCGCGGTCGGTTACGACGAAGCGTTGTACGCGGCATCGATCCGCGACGCGTTCGAGGGCGAGGTGCCGATCCGCGACCCGTTTCTCGTCAATCACCGGGACGGTTCGCCGCAGCGAAGCTCGATACCGCACACGGTCATTGGCGCGGCGGGACGCGTCACCGGCGGGCCGTTTGCGTCGCTGGCGATCGCGACGACGGTCGCCGCGCTCGCCGCGCTCGTCCTGCTCTACGCGCTCATGCTGGGTATCACCGGCTCTCGCTTTGCGGCGCTCGTGCTGATGCCGATCGTGATCCTCGCGGTCCATGTTTTGAACTTCGCCGATGGCATCTTGCCGCTGCGTCACGCGGAGGTCCTTGGTGCGCTCGTAACGGTCGATCCGGAGGACCAGGTACACGCGTGGGCGCGTTTTCCGGCGCCAATCCTCGTGCTGGCGCCGTTCTTCGCGGCAGTGCTCGCGTTGCCGAAGGCCGTGGCGGCGGGCTCGCGCGGATGGATGGCGACGGCCGCGACCGCGATCGCGTTGCTGATCTATACGTATCTCTACTACTGGGCTGCGCTCGGGCTCGCGCTCGCGGCGTGGCTTGCCGTGCTGATGCTGCGCGGCGAGCGTGCCGAAGCAGGCCGGTTGCTCGCCATCGGCGGGCTGGCGCTCGTCATCGCGTTGCCGGAGATCGTGGTCATTGGCTGGGCCGGTGTCTCGCTGCCGGCGGACGTCCGCGACCGGGTGGGACTTGATCCGATCGGGCTGGATACGTCGCTCGCCTCGTCGATCGCGCAGCGCTTGCTCGTCGGTCTGCCGCTCTTGATTGCGTTGATGCTCCGCGCGACGTCGCGCAGCATGTTGTACGTGTTGTTGTTCCTGGCGCCGCTCGTACTGGCGCCGGTGCAGGGCGTGCTGCCGCAGCAATGGCACTTCGAAACGCAGGTGTGGGGCGTCTTCGCGATCCCGGCGTTCGTCGCCGGAGGCGTCGCCATAGCGTCGTCGTTGCGCTGGTCGCAGCCGCCTCGATTCGCGTACGCGGGGATCGTCGTGGTGGCGCTCGCTTCGCTTGTGTACGTCGGGGCGCTGCAGGCGCGCGCCGTAAGCAGCACGGCGGACGGGTACGTGCTTTCGGACGATGAGCAGGCGGCGTTCGCGTGGATGCGGGCGCACGTCGATGAGGACGACACCGTGGTGTCGCCGAGCGTCAGCACGAACCTGCTCCTCGCGGGGCTGACATCATCGGCGCAGTACCTGGCGGATGGCGGCTTCACGTATGCCGAGGACGATGAACTCGGCGAGCGCATCCTGCGCGTGCAGGCCGCGTACGGATACAGCGAGGGCGAAGTCATGCGACGCGTGAGCCTCGACGGTGAGTTCGAGGGGTTCCCGCTGAACGACCCGGATCCCGACGTCGAAGCGCAGGAGCGGCTACTGGAGGACCACCTGGCGTTCTTCATCTTCAGCTTCGAGATCACGGACCGCGGCGCGTTCGAGGCGCGAGCGGAGTCGTGGCGCGGCAGGTATCGGACGCTCCTGAGCACGAACGATGTGCTCGACAGATATCCCGCCGAGTACCTGTACTGCGGCCATCGCGAGCGATTCTACGGAGCGTCGGCGCCAGCGGAAGGAACGCTGGTACGCGTCGCGTTCGAGCGGGGCGACGTGCGGGTGTACGAGCGCGTGGACGTGGACAGCGCCGATGTCATGGCGTTCCCGGGATGCTCGGCGTGAACGAGAGCGGAACGGCAGCGCGCCCGGCCGCGAGCAGCGACGGCGCACGATGAAGGTCTACGCGCTGTACGCGGCGGTGATCCTCGCCGGGCTTGGCGCCGGTTACGTTTCGCGGCGGCTGCGGCACCCTCTGATCGTGACGTGGGGCGTGTACGCCATTTTCGCCGCGGTCCTGGCGGCGGTCATCTGGAATTATTCGCAGCCCGAAGTCTTCCTGAACGATTTCAAACGTGCCTACTATCCCGGCGGCGAGTTCATCCGCGACGACCCGGATGAACTGTATGCGGGTGACGAACCGCTGCGGTTCGTCAACATTCCGATCATTGCGTGGCTCTTCGCGCCGTTTACGTTGATGAGCGTCGATACGGCCGGCGCGCTGATGACGGCGCTGGGCATTGCTGCGGTGGTGGCATCGTTTGCGGCGCTGGTGTGGTTCGCCGGGCTGTCGGGCGAGCGCGCGTTGTTGCTTGCGGGTGCGTTTGTGATCAGCGGCCCGCTCTACTACAGCCTGCGCGAGGGCAATACGAGCCACGTCGTCTTGCTGATGTTGATCGGCATGGCCTTCTGCGTGCGCAGCCGGCGCTACGGCTGGGCGGGCGTGTTTTTGGCCGCCGCGACACTCATCAAACCGCCGCTGGGCCTCATCGCATTGCCGTTCGTGATGCGAGAGCGCTGGAGCTTCATTGCGACGTTCGCGATGACGGGCGCGCTGGCCGGCGGGTTGTCGCTCGCGCTGTATGGTCTTGACCTGCACCGCGATTGGTACGACTACTCCGTGCGACCCTACTCGGAACACCCGCTCGGGGCGGAAAACGTGCAGTCTCTCGATGGCGTGCTGGCGCGCTTCTGGACCGACGATTACCTCGACCGCTTCGTGCCGATCGAGAGCCTGGGCGCGGGGTTCCGCACGCTCCGGACGGCGATCGCGGGTATGATACTCGTCGGCGCGGGCTACGTGATGTGGCGCGGACGTCGCACGAACGCGTCCGCAGAACTGGTCGATGCGTGTACCGCGCTCTGTCTTGCGCTGCTGCTGGCGCCGACGTCGTGGACGCACTACTACCTGCTGCTGCTCTTACCAGTTGGATTGATGATCGCCGGGACGCTCGGATTGCCGTGGACGCGTCTTCGACTGGCTGCGGCGATCGCCGGCGTCGTGTTGATCTCGCCGCCGGTGATCTTCATCGACCCCGACTATCCGATCCTGGAGTGGCTCGTGCCGCGCGTGCTCATTTCGCACTACTTCTTCGGAGGCGTGGTGATCCTCGGACTGCTGCTCGAGTCGCGGTGGCGGCTCGGCAGGCGGCAAGACGAGGAACAACGTGCGCTCGCCGACGAGGTCGCGTCGTCGCGTCCTTCAGCGACGGCGGTGGCATCGCGATCGGTGTGAGGCTCGGGTTGGCGAGCGCTGTGTGTGAACGGGGAGCCGGCGCGTCCGTCACAACCAGCGTTTCGCCCAGTGTGCGATCTTCTGGCTGGCGCGGCCCAAAACCGGGTTGCCGTGGCCCGGCAGCGCGACCTCGTAGTCCAGGGCGGCGAGTTTGTGCACGCTGCGCTTCGCCTCTTCCATGTCGTGGCTCGGCATCGGCATGGGCAGTTGCAGGCCGAACCAATTGCCGATGGCGTCGCCGGTGAACAGCACGCCGCGCTCCCGCGAGTACAGCGAGATGCTGCCCGGCGTGTGTCCGGGCGTGTGCAGGGCTTCGAGCCCGCCGGCGACCGGCAGCACTTCGCCCGCGCGGACCTGGCGGTCGACGGTGAGCGTGTAGTGCCGCGACTCCGGCGTGCTGACGTCGAACGGGCCTATGTCGAGGTGACGCCATGGCTTGCGCCCATCGATGTACGGCGCGTCTTCGACGTGGGCCAGGAGTTGGGCGCCGCTGCGCTCGACGAGCGCCGCGACGTTGCCTGTGTGGTCGTCGTGATAGTGGGTGGCGACGATCGTGCGCAGGTCGGCGGGTAGGCGGCCGAGCGTCGCGAGCGCGTCGAGAATGCGATCTGCGGCGTTGGGGCTGCTCGTATCGACGAGCGTGACGCCGTCGGACTCGTCGATCAGGTAGCTGCGCCCGGTTTTCAGGCCATCGATCGAATAGATGCCGTCGGCGACTTCGCGCATGGCGCGACGGTATCGGCCGCATGGCGCTGCGTCAATCGCCGCGCAGCCGAATCGCAGGCCGGTGCTGGTCCGGTCTGCGGAGGGCTACGCTGTTTCGCCGGAGGAGAGCGCGGTGAGGTCGAGGCGGTGGGGCTTGCCGGTGAGGTCCACGGCATCGAAGCGGCCGGCCTTTAGCTCTTCGATGAGGCCGGCAACGTCGTTCACGTCGCGCTCGAAGTTCGTGGCGCAGCGGCCGATATCGCTGCGCGAGTGCGAGTCCGTGCCGGCGGTGCCGGCGACCTCCATGTAGTCGCAGAGATCGGCGGAGAACTTGTTCTCCTTGGTGGTGCCGCGCCCGTTGATCTTTTCGAGCGCGGCACAGTACCTGTAGGCGGGATTCTGCGAAGCGCGCACGAGCGCGTCCTGATAGTCCCGCTCGTTCTCCATGTACCAGGGCATCTGGCGGCGATAGGGGTGCGCGGCCACCATGGCGCCGTTGGCGGCTTCGACATGGTGGGCGAGTTCGTGGGAACGGTGCATGCCGTAGACGTACTTCGTGATGCCGTATACGAGGATGTGGCCGTCGTCGGTGTTGATCTCGATCGCAGGGAGCACCAGGTAATTGTGGCGCTTCGCCAGCTTCGCGACGTCGTCCGGATCCCAGAGGTAGTCGTGCTCGCTGAGGCAGATGGCATCGAGCCCGGCCTGCCGCGAGCGTTCGATGAGGTCGTCCGGCGAGAGATACGAGTCCCAGGAGAGGGGACGTGTGTGCGTGTGTAAATCGATCAGCAAAGTAGATTCCCGGTGCTCGCTGGGGACGTGGGAGTATAGCGAACGTCGGTTCTGGTGCTAGAGTCCGATGGGCGCCGGTGCGAAGGACGGCGCAAACGGGTTCACGTAGCGCACGCCCTCGATTTGCGGCCGAGATTGAAGATCCTCGGTGATTAGTACAGGGATCGCGTGGATCTTTGCCGCAGCCCACATCTGCGCATCGTAGATGTTCATCCGGTGGAGGTGTGCGGCACGGATGGCCTCCTCAGCGATGGCCAGCGTCAGATCGATGAACACAGTGAGAAAAATCCAATCTCCAAGCCAGGCAATAGCTCCCGCGGGCTGGAGCAACGGCGACCCTTCCCTCGGCCGCGTGACGGCACTGTAGAACTCTGAAACCACCTGTGCCGTTGTGACGGCGTCCCTTCGCGAGGCGAGACCTTCGAGAATCTCGTTTGCTGTAATTGACTTTGCGCCGCTCCGAGGGTCGACCGCATAGACCAAGACGTTCGTGTCAACGAGGCATCTGACGTTCAAGCCGCTCCTCATGGGCGTCGTCGCGATTGAACTTCCACGCGGGTTCGTTCCCGACGTATTTTTGTGCTTCCCGACGAGCCTTGCGGAGAGTCTGGATGAAACGCCGTTCTATCGCCTTGTCCGTGGCCGGGCGCAGTTCGGTGCAAGTATGCTCAAGGCGCTCTCGAATCAGCGCGGCCTCAGAGATGCCGCGACGCTTCGCTTCCTTCTTGAGTTGGCGGTCCATGCGCTCCGGCAGGTAAAGCTGCTTGCGGGTCATCGCCATGGCTGTGCCTCCAAGCGCATTATACATCACTTATACATCTATTGTTTCTTAGTCCACGCCGAGGATCAGCGTGCCGGTGGCGCTCAGCAGGCCGCCGGTGGCGTTCACGCACGCGAGCTTCGCATCGGGCACCTGGCGGTCGCCGCACTCGCCCCAAAGTTGGCGGACGGCTTCGATCAGGATGAACATGCCGTACATGCCCGGATGCGTGTAGGACAGCCCGCCGCCGTTCGTGTTCATCGGAAAGTCACCGCCCGGCGCACTGCGCTGGTTCGAGAGGAACGGGCCGCCTTCGCCCTTCGCGCAGAAGCCCAGTTCTTCGATCGTTACGAGCGCTGTGTACGTGAACGAGTCATACACCTCCACGACGTCGATGGCCGCGTGCGTGACGCCGGCCATCTCGAACGCCGCCTTGCCGGAGTAGCGCGCGGGCGTCTGCGTGAGGTCGGGCATGCCCAGCAGTGACTGGTGCGTGCTGGCCTCGCCGGAACCGAGCACCCAGACCGGCTTCTTCGCCATCTCGCGCGCGCGGTCGGCGCCGACCACCACGACGGCGCCGCCGGCATCGGTGACGAGGCAGCAGTCGTAGATGTGGAACGGGTACGCGATCCAGCGCGAGGAAAGCACGTCTTCGATCGACAAGGGATCGCGCATCATCGCCCGGGGGTTGAGCTGCGCCCACTTGCGCGTCGCGACCGCGATCTCCGCCAGTTGTTCGGACGTGGTGCCGTACTCGTGCATGTGACGCATCGCCGCCATGGAGTACGTGCTCGGCGGCCCGCCGACGCCGAACGGCATCTCGAACTGCGCCGAGGGCAGCGTGGCATCAAAGAAGCCACCGCCGCGCGGGCCGCGCCGGTTTCGTCCGGAGAGCCCCGTCTCGCCGTGCGTGATCAGCGCAACGTTGCAGAGGCCGGCGTTGATGGCTGCGGCGGCGTGCTCCACGTGGATGACGAACGACGACCCGCCGGTCATCGTGTTGTCGGTGTACATCGGGATGATGCCGAGGTATTCGCAAAGCTGCACGCTGGCCATGCCGCCGATGCCGCACGTGAAGACAGCATCGACCTCTGACTTGTCGATGCCAGCATCGCGAAGCGCGTTACGCGCCGCTTCGGCGTGCATCATCAAAGGCGTCATGTCAGGCACGATGCCGATGCGGTCCGTCTCGTCGGCGCCGACGATGGCGACCTTGTTCTTGAGCGTCATCGAGTCTTCCCTTCCGGACGCGGGTTGGTATCGCAGGAGGCGGTTGCTGCGTTCATTGTGAGGACTGCGATGGCTTGAAGAACGGCAACGTGATCTCGTCGGTGGCGTCTTCCCAGACGACCTCGACCGGCATGCCGCAGCGAATGTTCTCGGGCGCCGGCTCTACGCCGACGAGGTTCGTCATGAGGCGCGGCCCTTCATCGAGTTGGACGATCGCCGTCACGTACGGCGGCGTGAATCCGGGCATCTGCGGCCTGTACTGGATCGCGAACGTGTAGAGCGCGCCCTTGCCGCTGCACGTCCGCCATTCGATGTTCCAGTTGAAGCACGTCGGGCAGAACTGCCGCGGGTAGAAGAAGAACGCGCTGCAATTGGTGCAGTACGGCAGCGATAGCTCGTGCCGTTTGCATGCGTCCCAGAACGGCTGTGTCTCGGGCGATGGATACGGGACGGGTTTCTGATACTCGGCCATGCCTGCTCCTACCGTGCGGCACCCTCCGCGGCAGGGCGCTCGATACAATAACCGCAGGGTCGCGTTGCGTTCAAATGGGTGGGAGGACATGGGTGCCGGTCACGCCTCGCAATCAGCCGTTGCTCACGGCCGTCGAACTGCAGGCGCGGCTCGACGAGTTCTACGCGGCGCTGCAGCAGTTCAACGACGGCTGGTACTTCGAGTCGCACGAGACGCTCGAGGACCTCTGGATGGTGACACCATTCCCGGAGCGGGAACTGTTCCAGGGCTTCATCCAGGCGGCGGCGGCATTCGTACACATGGTGCGCGGCGAATATCCAGGCGTCCTGAAGCTGCTCGATGCGGCGATCGACAAGCTGTCCCGCGCTGAGCCGGAGCGCTTTGGCGTCGACATCGCGGGGTTCGCGCGCGACCTGGAAGCTGCCCGCACTGAGTTCGCCGCCCTGGGGCCGGAACGGTTCCTGGAATGGGACGCAGCACGCGTGCGGAAGATCGCGTTTTCGCCGGACTGAGCAGCATCGCCAAATTACGGTCCGATTGGCCGCAGATGTGAGAACTCTGTGATGCTGGACGGCTGCCATGAGGCGCCGTGCTGCGGATACTTACGTGCGGAGGGTTCGACGCGACCATGAAAATCCTGCTGGCCGAAGACGACCTGCGACTGGGCCGCGCAGTCAGGCGCGTGTTCGAGGAAGAGGGCTACGAGACGATCGTAGTGAGCGACGGCGCACAGGCACTGAACATCGCGACGGGGGCCGAGTTCGACGTCATGGTGCTGGACATCATGCTGCCCGAGCTGGACGGCTTCGAACTGTGCCGCCGGCTGCGCCTGGACGGCGTCCAAACACCGGTGCTGATGATGACGGCGCGCGTGGAGGTCGAAGACCGCGTGAAGGGGCTGGACGCGGGCGCCGACGACTACATGCTCAAGCCCTTCGCCGTCGCGGAGTTGCTGGCGCGGGTGCGCGCCCTCACGCGGCGGTCGTCGAAGGTGAACGGCGCCGCAAGCGGCCAGCAGCTGCGGGCAGCGGACCTCGTGCTGGACGTGACGCGGCACAGCGCCCGCCGCGGCGGCCACGACATCGAGCTGACCGTCAAGGAGTTCCAGTTGCTGGAACTCCTGCTGCGGCACCAGGGTGAAGTCCTGACGCGCTCGCAGATCCTCGACCAGGTGTGGCAGTACGACCGCGACTTCGCCAGCAACGTTGTGGACATCTACATCCACTACCTGCGAAACAAGATCGATAAGGGTTTCGACAAGTCGCTTATCCACACCGTGCGTGGCATCGGTTACTCGCTGCGCGCCTGATTCGCGCGCGCGCCGTGCGTGCGATACACCTGTTGGATGAGTGACATCGGCCTGCGGCTCGAGCGGGTGCGTTCGCGGATCGCGGACGCGTGCGATCGCGCGTCACGCGACGCTTCCTCCGTGACGCTGGTCGCCGTATCGAAGACGCACGCCGCGCGGAGCATCGCCGAAGCGTATGCCGCCGGGCAACGCGACTTCGGCGAGAATCGGGTGCAAGAAGGCGCAACGAAGATCGAGGAACTGCGCGCAACGGGCGTCACACCGGTATGGCATCTGCTGGGCCACTTGCAGGGCAACAAGGTGCGGGCCGCGCTGAGCCTCTTTGATATACTCCACGGCGTTGACTCGGAACGGCTTGGCGAAGCGATCAGCGCACGTGCGGACCGGCCCGTGCGAGTGTTCCTGGAAGTGAACATCGCGGGCGAGGCGACCAAGCAGGGAGTGCCGCCCCCGGCGGCGCCGGCCCTCGCTGAGGCCATTGGGAGGCTCCCTAACATCGAACTTGCGGGTCTGATGACCGTGGCGCCCATGGTCGATGATCCGGAGGACGTGCGTCCGGTCTTCCGGACGCTGCGCGAACTGCGCGATGCCATCGGGCTGCGAGAGCTTTCGATGGGCATGACGGACGACTACGAGGTCGCCGTCGAGGAGGGCGCCACGGTCGTCCGCATCGGGCGCGCGATCTTCGGCCCCCGGGAGGGATGACCCGGCGCGCGGCGCCCGATCTGGCTATGAAACTCGGACTCATCGGCTGCGGATTCATGGGCGAAGCGATGCTGAGCGCGACGATCTCGCGCGGTGTCGTGCAGCCGGACGATGTCTGCGTGGCCGAGATTAACGAGGACCGCTGCGCCATCGTGCAGGGCGCCCACAAGGTGCGCACGACGTCCGATGCGAAGGTCGCTGTCGATGGCGCCGACATCGTGATCCTGGCGATCAAACCGCAAGAGTTCGAAGCCGCGGCGCACAGGCTCGAAGGGGCGTTTCACCGCGAGCAGACGATCGTGTCGATCATGGCGGGCGTGCCGGTCGACAAGATCGCACGCGCGCTCCGCCACGCGAGCATCGTGCGCGTGATGCCGAACACGCCGGCGGCCGTCGGCGAGGGGATCAGCGTGTGGATCGCGACGCCGGAGGTCGAAGCGGCCACGCGGGAGCAAGTCGCTTCGATCCTGAGCGCGATGGGCCGCGAGATCTACGTCGACGACGAGAAGTATCTCGACATGGCGACCGCGCTGTCGGCCAGCGGTCCGGGCTTCATCTTTTTGTTGCTGGAGGCGTTCATCGATGCGGGCGTACACGTCGGGTTCAAGCGCAACGTCGCGGAGATGCTCGCGCTGCAGACATTCATCGGCTCGGTGAAGTATGCGGAGGCGACGGGCAAGCACCCGGCGGCGCTCCGCAACGAGGTGACCTCGCCGGCGGGCACGACGGCGGCGGGGCTGATCGCCCTGGAGTCGGCGGGGATCCGCGGCGCGATCATCGATGCGGTCGAGGCGGCGTACGAGCGGTCGAAGGAGCTGGGGGCCTAGATGTTCTTCGGGGGCGGCTGTGTCGATGACGCGACGAGCACGGCACAGGTGATCTGTCTTTTCTTCAACCTCCTAGTCGTCGCCGTGTTCATACGCGTGCTGCTGAGCTGGTTCAACCTCGACCCGTCCAACCCGATGGTCCAGGCGCTCCATGCCATCACGGAGCCGATCCTGGACCCGATCAGGCGCATCTTGCCGCGGATCGGCATGTTCGACATCTCGCCGATCGTCACGCTGATCCTGCTGCGGGTGGTGTCGATCGCGCTGCAACAGATGGTGATCGACGGCGGCTTCTAGGCCGCAATGCGGCTGCAACGGTAGCCCTCGCAGCCAACATAATTGCGAAGCCTTATACGCGAATGGCCCGCTATACTTCAACGAGAGCCGCACGGAAGCACCGATTTCAGGCTTGTCCGTTGTTCCGGATGTCCACCCCTCGTTTGCCGGCCCTCCTTGCGGATCATCTCGCATCGTCTCCCTCCCGGACGGCCGTGCCGGGCACAGCTGGAAAGGGCGCCGCATGGCGGACCGCCGTCTCGACGAACTGGCCGTAAACACGATCCGCACGCTCGCGATCGACGCGGTGCAGAAGGCCAATTCCGGGCACCCAGGCGCGCCGATGGGCGCCGGCCTGATGGCGTACGTGCTGTGGGACCGCTTTCTGAAGCACAATCCTGCCGACCCCAGGTGGTTCGACCGCGACAGATTCGTGCTGTCGGCGGGGCACGCTTCGATGCTGCTGTACAGCCTCTTGCACCTGACGGGGTACGGCGTTTCGCTCGACGACATCAAGAACTTCCGTCAATGGCTGAGCCCGACGGCGGGGCACCCCGAAAAGGGACTGGCGCCCGGCATCGAGACGACGACGGGGCCTTTGGGGCAGGGGTTCGGGGCGTCGGTCGGGATGGCGATGGCTGAGCGATTCCTGGCCGCGACGTTCAACCGGCCCGGTCACGAGATCGTCGACCACTACACGTACGTGCTAGTGAGCGACGGCGACATGATGGAAGGCATCTCCCACGAGTCGGCGTCGCTTTCCGGACACCAGCGCCTCGGCAAGCTGATCCTGCTGTACGACGCGAACGAGGTCTCGCTCGACGGTCCGACGAGCCTGTCGTTCAGCGAGGACGTCGGCAAGCGGTTCGAGGCGTACGGCTGGCACGTGCAGCAGATCGACGGGATGGACTACGACGCTGTCGATGGCGCGATTTGCGCGGCGCAGGGCGACGATCGCCCTTCGATCATCGTCGCGCAGACGCACATCGGCTACGGCAGCCCGAACAAGCAGGACAGCAGCGCGGCGCACGGCAACCCGCTGGGCGCCGACGAGGTGAAGCTCACCAAGCGCAACTACGGCTGGCCCGAGGACCGCGAGTTTTACATCCCGGACGAGGCGCTCGCGCACTTCCGCAAGGCGCTTGAGCGCGGCGCGCAGTGGCAGCGCGATTGGGACCGGCGCTTCGAAGCGTACAGCCGCGCATTCCCCGATGAGTCGGCGACGCTCAGGCGCGCGATCACCGGAGAACTGCCTTCCGGATGGGATCAGGCGCTCCCTTCGTTCTCGGCCGCAGACAAGCCGATGGCGACGCGCGCGGCATCGGGCAACGTGCTGAACGCGATCGCGGACGCGCTGCCGCTGCTCGTCGGAGGCTCGGCCGACCTCGCCGAATCGAACGGCACGCTGCTCAAGGACAAGCCGAACATGACCGTGGACGAACCCGGCGGGCGCAACGTCTACTACGGCGTGCGCGAGCACGCGATGGGCGGCGCGCTCAACGGCATGGCGGCGCACGGCGGCGTCATCCCGTATGGCGGCACGTTCCTGGTGTTTTCCGACTACAATCGCCCGGCGATACGCATCGCGGCGCTCAGCGAATTTCGGTCCATCTTCGTCTTCACGCACGATAGCGTCGGCCTCGGCGAAGACGGGCCGACGCATCAGCCGATCGAACACCTGATGGCGCTGCGGGCGATGCCGCACCTGCAGGTCCTGCGGCCCGGCGATGCGAACGAGACGGCGTACGCGTGGAAGGCGGCGATCGAGCATCGCGGCCCGAGCGCCCTCGCGCTCTCGCGGCAGGCACTTCCCGTACTCCAAGCGACCACAAACGGGCGGGCGCAGGGCGTGCTGCGGGGTGCATACGTACTCAGCGATGCGCCTGAAGGCCGCATCGACGCGATCATCATCGCAACCGGCAGCGAGTTGTCGGTCGCGGTCGAGGCGCAGGCGCTGCTCGGGGAGCAGGGCGTACACGCGCGCGTCGTGAGCATGCCGTGCTGGGAACTCTTCGAGAAGCAGGACGAAGCGTATCGTAACGACGTGCTGCCTGCGGGTGTCCGTGCGCGCGTGTCCGTCGAGGCGGGCGAGACGCTTGGATGGCAGCGCTGGGTTGGTGACGACGGCGACATTATCGGCATCCACAACCGGTTCGGGGCGTCGGCGCCGGGCGCGACGGTGCTCAAGAACTTCGGGTTCACGGCGGAGAACGTGGCGAAGCGCGTCGGCGCGCTCGTCGAGCGGCTGAGCGGGGTGCGAGCATGACGCTGCGGATCGCCGTGGCCGCGGATCACGCGGGATTTCCGCTCAAGCAGCGCGTGATCGACGAGGTCAAGCGCTGCGGCGCGACGCCGCTCGACCTGGGCACGAACAGCGCCGAGCCTGTGGATTATCCGGACTTCGCGGAAGCGGTGGGGCGGGCGATCCAGCAGGGGAATGCTGACCGCGGTATCGTGATCTGCGGCAGTGGCGTCGGCGCGGCGATCGCGGCGAGTAAGATGATCGGCATCCGCTCCAGCGTCTGCCACGATACGTACTCGGCGCACCAGGGCGTCGAGCACGACAATATGAACGTGTTGTCGATCGGAGCGCGCATCATCGGTCCCGAACTGGTCGCCGAAGTCGTGCGGGCGTTCGTCGCAGCGGAGTTCTCCGGCGATGAGCGGCATGTGCGGCGGCTGGAGAAGGTGATGGCGATGGAGGCGGGCGGCATCGGAGCGAAGGAGAAGGTGTAATGGCGAATGCGGTACGCGAACTCTACGACAAGCAACGGCAGGCGCCGTGGCTCGACTTTATTCGGCGGAACATGCTCAATGACGGCGGTCTGCGGAGATACGTCGAAGAGGACGGGATCCGCGGCGTTACCGCCAACCCGACGATCTTCGAGAAGGCGATCGGCGCTGCCGACGACTACGACGAGCAGATCGCGCAGTTGGTGCGCGAGGGCGTCAAGCCCGAGGAGATGTTCGAGCACGTCGCGGTGACGGACATCTCGCACGCGGCGGACATCCTGCGGCCGGTATACGACTCTTCGGGCGGCTCCGATGGCTTCGTGAGCATCGAGGTGTCGCCGGACAAGGCGTTCCAGACGCAGGCCACGATCGAGGAAGTCGAACGCTGGTGGCGGCTCATCGACCGGCCGAACCTGATGGTGAAGATCCCGGCCACCGACGAAGGGCTGCCGGCGATCGAGCAGTGCATCGCGGACGGCGTGAACATCAATATCACGCTGATCTTCGCGATCGAGTTTCATGAGCGGGTGATGGAAGCGTACGTGCGCGGGCTCGAGCGGCGCATCGAAGAGGGCCAGGACGTGCGCGACTCGAACTCCGTCGCAAGCTTCTTCGTCAGCCGCGTCGACACCGCCGTCGACAAGCTGCTCGATGCGAAGATTGAAGCTGCGACGAGCGAGGCGGAGCGCGAGAAGCTGCGCTCGCTGCTGGGCAAAGGGGCGGTGGCGAACGCGAAGGTAGCCTATCGCAAGTTCCAGGGCGTCTTCGGCTCCGAGCGCTTCAAGAAGCTCCAGGCGAAGGGCGCGAAGGTGCAGCGGCCGCTGTGGGCGAGCACCGGCACAAAGAACGCCGCGTACAGCGACATCCTGTACGTGCAAGAGCTGATCGGGCCCGACACGGTGAACACGATGCCGCCGCAAACGATCGATGCGTTCCGCGACCACGGGGTCGTCCGGCGCACTGTCGACGAGCGCTACGAGGACGCCGAGCGCGTGCTTGCGGACCTGGCGGAGGTTAACATTTCCATAAAGGACGTGACCGATCAACTCCAGCAGGAAGGCGTGGAATCGTTCTCGACGTCGTTCCGCGGGATCAGTGAGACCACGGCGCGGAAGGCCGCAGAGATTGCCCGGAAGGTGAGCGCGGCGTGAAGTTCGAGCTCGGCCGCCATGGAGAAGCGGTCGAGCGGCGCATCCAACAACTGGTCAGCGAAGGCGCCGCCGCCCGAATCTGGCGCCGCGATGCGGCGTTCTGGGGCGGCGATCCCGCACGCGCCGCGTCGGTCGCGAACCGGCTCGGTTGGCTCGATGTGGCGCGAGACATGCACGAGCGCGTCGAGACGATCGAGCGGTTTGCCGCGGAAGTCCGTGACGCTGGCTTCACATCGGCGGTACTGCTCGGGATGGGCGGCAGTTCGTTGGCGCCCGAGGTGCTGCGTCAGAGCGTCGAGCGCGACGAGACGTATCCGACGCTGCACGTGCTCGACACGACGGACCCGGCGTCGATCCTTGCCGTCCACTCGCAGGTCGATCTGGCGGGGACGCTGTTCTTCGTCTCGTCGAAGTCGGGCGGGACGATCGAACCGAACGTGCTCTTCGCGTATTTCTACGAGCAGGTCCGCGCTGCGCTGACTGATGGAACGCCGGGCGCCAACTTCGTCGCGATCACCGACGAAGGCTCGCCGCTCGCCGAGGTGGCGCGCACGAATGAGTTTCGCCGAATCTTCGCGAACCCTTCGGACATTGGCGGCCGCTACTCGGCGCTGTCGTACTTCGGCCTGGTGCCCGCTGCCGCGTCGGGCATCGACGTCCGGCGCTTGCTCGAGCGCGCACTGGCCGCCATGGACGAAGCGCGCGTGGATGACAGTGCCGCGCTTCGTCTCGGCGCCATGCTCGGCGAATTCGCCCGTGAGGGGCGGGACAAGGCGACGTTCCTTGTGTCGCCGGAGATCGCCTCGTTCGGGCTGTGGCTCGAGCAGTTGATCGCCGAGAGCACGGGCAAAGAGGGTGCGGGCATCCTGCCCGTTGCCGGCGAGCCTGGGGGGTCGCCGCTGAAGTACGGCGACGACCGCGTGTTCATCGAATTGCGGTTCGAGGGCGGCTACGACGCCGAGGTCGATGCGCTCACGGGCGCGTTGATCGCCGAAGGCTTTCCGGTCGCCGTCATCGAGTTGGAGGACGGCTACGACCTTGCATCGGAGATGTTTCGGTGGGAGTTCGCCGTCGCGGTCGCCGGACAGGTGCTGGGCATCAACCCGTTCGATGAGCCAAACGTGCAGGAATCGAAGGACAACACGACGCGCGGGCTGGCGGAGTTCGCATCACGCGGGACGCTCGACGTCGCAGGCATCGACGGCGGATCGCCGATGGCGCTGACGCCCGGCCGCGAACCCGACCGCGATGTGCTGCACGCCTTGCAATCGCTCCTCGCGCGCATCGGCGAGCGGGATTACTTCGCCATCACGGCGTATCTGCAACAGACGCCGGGATCCGACGAGGTCTTCGCAGACATGCGGACGGTGGTGCGCGATGCGCTCGGCTGCGCGACGACGCTCGGCTACGGGCCGCGCTTCCTGCATTCCACCGGTCAGCTTCACAAGGGCGGGCCGCCGGCCGGCGTCTTCCTGGAGGTGACGGCCACCGACGTTCGAGACATCGAGGTGCCGGGGAAGGAGTACACGTTCGGACAGCTCAAACGAGCACAGGCGATCGGCGATTTCGAATCGCTGGTGGCGCACGGGCGGCCGGTGCTTCGAGTACATCTGGGGACTGACATCGATGCGGGGCTCGCGACGCTACGGACGGCCGTCCGAACCGCGCTGCGGCAGCCGGCAGCAGGCGGACGGAGGTAGCGCATGGACATCGGCATGATCGGCCTGGGGCGGATGGGCGCGAACATGACGCAGCGGCTGCTGGCGGGCGGTCACCGCGTGGTGGTTACGGACCTGAACCCGGATGCCATCGCGCAAGCGGTGACGGAGGGCGCTGTGGCCGCTCCTACGCTCGATGACATGGTGGCGGCGCTTTCGCCCCGGCGCGCGATCTGGATGATGGTGCCGGCCGGTCAGCCTGTCCAGGACACCGTCGACACGCTGGCGTCGAAGCTTTCGCCGGGAGACGTTCTTATCGATGGCGGCAATTCTAACTACCACGACTCGATGCAACGGGCGGAGCAACTTGCTGCGCAGGGGATCGAGTACGTCGACGCGGGGACGAGCGGCGGTATCTGGGGGCTGACGGAAGGGTTCTGTCTCATGGTTGGCGCATCGCCCGAGGCATTCGCGCAGATCGAGCCGGTGCTACGGACGCTGGCGCCAGCCGACGGTTACGCGCACGTTGGGCCGAGCGGCGCCGGGCACTTCACGAAGATGGTCCACAACGGCATCGAGTACGGGATGATGGCGGCGTACGGCGAAGGCTTCGAGTTGCTCGCGGGCTCGCCGTTCGAACTCGACCTGCACCAGATCTCGGCGCTCTGGAACCATGGTTCCGTTGTGCGGTCCTGGCTGCTCGAGTTGACGGAGCGCGCCTTCGACGGCGATCCGCGTCTCGAACGCGTCCGCGGCTTCGTCGACGACTCCGGGGAGGGGCGCTGGACCGTCGAGGAGGCGATCGATCAGCGAGTGCCGCTGCCGATCATCACGCTTTCCTTGATGCGGCGATTCTCTTCGCGCCAGGAGATGTCGTTTTCGGCGAAGGTGCAGGCGGCGTTGCGCAACGAGTTCGGCGGCCACGCCGTGCGCTCGCAGGGCGATGGATCGGCGGCGCCGTGACGGCAGCGACAGACCTTCGCGAGAACCCGCTGCGACAGGGACTGCGCCTGCCGCGCACGCCGCAGCCATGCGCGGTCGTCGTCTTCGGCGCCACGGGCGACCTGACATCACGAAAGCTGATGCCGGCGCTTTACAACCTCGTGCGCGAAGGCATGGTGCGGGGTGGACTCTCCGTCGTCGGATTCGCGCGGCGTGACTGGTCGGACGAGCAGTTCCGCGCGGTGATGAAAGAAGCCATCACGACGTACTCCCGCGAGCCGCTGCAGGAGGACATCTGGGATAGCTTCGCGCGGTCCCTGCACTACGTCCCGGGCACGTTCGACGACCTCACCGCCTACCTGCGTCTCGGCGATCGGCTCAAAAAGCAGGATGAAGCGCACGGGACGGGCGGCAACCGGCTGTTCTACCTGGCGACGCCGCCCACGGCCTATGCGTCGATCGCGCAGCGCCTGGGGGAGGCGGGGCTGGTGCGGGGCAGCAGGACGGGCGGCTGGTCGCGGCTGGTCGTGGAGAAGCCGTTCGGACGCGACCTGGCCTCGGCGCGCGAGCTGGACCAGGCGCTCGGCATGGTGTTTCGCGAGCGGCAGATCTTCCGCATCGACCACTATCTCGGCAAGGAGACGGTGCAGAACATCCTCGTCTTTCGCTTCGGCAACGGGATCTTCGAGCCGATCTGGAACCGCCGGTACGTCGACCACGTGCAGGTGTCGGTCGCGGAGACGGTCGGCGTGGAAGGGCGCGGCGGATACTACGAAGAGGCGGGCGCACTTCGGGACATGGTGCAGAACCACCTGCTGCAGGTGCTGTCGTACGTGACGATGGAGCCGATCGCGTCGTTCCGTGGCGACTCCGTCCGCGACGAGAAGGCGAAGGTCTTCGAAGCGATCCGCGCGATTGACGACGTCTCGCGCGACACCGTACGCGGGCAATATTCGGCCGGCGCAATCCTCGGCAAGCAGGCGCCGGGATATCGCGAGGAGGACGGCGTGTCGCCGGCATCGAACGTCGAGACGTACGTGGCGATGAAGCTTCAGATTGATAACTGGCGCTGGGCCGACGTGCCGTTCTACCTGCGCACGGGCAAGCGCCTCCCCAAGCGCGCCACCGAAGTCGCGATCACGTTCAAGTCGGCGCCGCTCGAACTGTTCCGGCAGATCGCCGGCGAGGCTCCCGCGCCCAACTTGCTCGTGCTGCGCATCCAGCCGGATGAAGGGATCTCGCTGCGGTTCGGCGCGAAAGTGCCCGGCACACGCATGGACGTCCGCCCCGTGAACATGGACTTTCGCTATGGCTCGACGTTCAGCCAGGGGGCGCCTGAGGCGTACGAGCGGCTGCTCCTCGACGCGATGCTCGGCGACGCGACGTTGTTCACGCGTTGGGATGGCGTCGAGCTGGCGTGGGAGTTGCTGACGCCGGTGCTCGAGTCATGGTCGGCGGGCGCCCGTCAACTGGAACCGTACGAGGCCGGTAGCTGGGGGCCGGATGGCGCGCGTGAGCTGATTGAACGGGATGGACGCGAGTGGCACCGGATGTGAAACCGATCGAGCGGCTCGAGGTGCGGCCGATCGACGTCGATCCGGCGGCGATCGAGGACGAGTTTTCGCGCGTCTGGCGTGACGCGTCCGGTTCGGGCTACGACGAATCGAGCGTGCGGCTGCGCGTGCTCAACCTTGTCGCGATCGGCGGCGCGGATAAGGACGCCGAGCGCTTCGAGAGTGTCATGCAGGTCGTCCCGCGCAAGCACCCCTGTCGCGGCATCCTGGCGCTGACATCGGACGCGCGGCGTTCGGTGGACGCCACGATCTCAGCGCACTGCTTCCGCGAAGGCGGTTCCGTCGAGATCTGCTCGGAGGAGGTCGTGCTCACCGCGGGAAGCGCGCAACAGCGCGAACTGGCGTCGGCGGTGCTGGCGCTGCTCGTACCGGAGATCCCCGTCGCCGCGTGGCTCCTCGGGCGCGCCGAGATGACGTCGTATCTCACGTCGGAAGTGATCGAGGCCGCGGACGTGCTCCTGGCAGACTCCGGTGAAGGAGATCCGGGTGCAAACATACGCGCGCAGTTTGATCTGCGTGAGAAGCACGATGCCCGCATGTTTGACCTGGCATGGGGCCGCTCAGAGACCTGGCGCGAACTGACCGCGCAGTTCTTCGATGGCGATGACCGGCTGCAACAGCTCGAGCGCATCAAGGCGATCGAGATCCGCGGCTATCGCGGGCGCGCCTCCGCCGCGCCGATGCTGCTGGCGGGGTGGCTGGTCTCGCGCCTCGGATATTCACTCGCCGATCTGGACGGCGACGAAGAGGCACTCCGTGCGACGCTGTACGACGGCTCGCGCGGCGTCACGCTCAGCGTCGCTCCGGGCTGGGCGCCCGACGTGATGAGCGGGCTGCGCATCATCACCGACTCTGCGCGGTTCGAGCTGCAAGGCCACGAGCTGAGCCGCCATCTGCATGTCATCGAGCAATGGGGCGCGCACGAGGAGATGCGGCGCGCCGTCGATCATCCTGCGCTCGACGACGCGGCGCTGGTGATGCTCGGCCTGGACGGCAGCCCTGATCCGGAGATAAGCGTCGAAGCGGCGGCGGCCGCGCTGGCGCTCCTCGGCGGATAGCTACTCGTCGCGCAAGAAACCCCAGATGATGGTCATGAACTTGTCGAGCTGGTCGTGGTGTACCCAGTGGCCGGCGTCCATCACCAACTCCGTCTGGTAGTCGTGGAACGCGGACGCTTTGCCGTCGGCCTCGGGGTCGGACGCCCAGCTTTCCGAGCCGCGGATCAGGAGCACGGGGCACGTGATCTGGTTCCAGATCTCGCGCGCTTCGGCGATGTTGAACTCGTAGGGAGAGTGCAGCCGGACGTAGTTATCGAACTTCCAGCTCAATGTGCCGTCATCGTTCTGGCGTGCGCCGTGGATCGTGAGGTGCCGTGCCATGTCTTCGGTGAGGTGCGGATTTTCTTCGAGCATGCGTTTGACGGCGTCATCGGTGGACGCGTAGCGGCGAGGCTTGCGCAGATCGAACTCCTTCATGTGGCCGATCCAGTGGCGCATGCGCTGGGAAGCGGGCGTCGGCTCGCGCACGGGCGGCCCCAGGCCCTCGATCGCAACGACGCGCTTTACGGAGTCCGGGAAGACGCCGGCGTACTCGAGCGCGACGGCGCCGCCGAGCGAGTGGCCGATCACGGTGAGCGGGTCGCGGTCGATCTCCCGCGCGAGCATGGCGATGTCCAGGACGAACTCCGGCAGGCTGTACTGTCCGCCGACGGCCCAGGCGCTGTCCCCGTGACCGCGCAGGTCGGCGGCGTACACGCAGTAGCGGTCCTTGAGCTGGACGGCGACCTGGTCCCAGGTGCGGGCGTGGTCGCGGTTGCCATGAATGAGCAACAGCGGCGGATTCGCCTCGTCGCCCCAGACGGCGTAGTGCAGCTTGAGGCGCTGAGACCAGTAATATCGCGACTGCGGTCCGGACAAGGCACTTCCCCTTCGATACGCGGCAACGCTACGTGAGCGCCGGTATCACGGTCAATGCTGACCGCGAGTTCTCGAATGGCGATTCATGTGAGCGATGCCAAGAAGAAGGCCCGCGCATCGCGGGCCTTCGTGATCGTGTGCGGTGTGTGGCTAGCGGCTGCCACGCAGGCGCGGGTCGGCGATATCGCGGATGGCATCGCCCAGGAGGTTGAAGCCGAGCACGGTGAGCGTGATCGCCGCGCCGGGGAAGATCGCCGCCGGCAGGTGGTACGGCACGGTCTGCCGCGCGCGGTTGACGTCCTGTCCCCACGAAGCAGAGCTTGGAATGCCGAGCCCGAGGAACGACAGCGCGGCCTCCGCGAGGATGATCGCGCCCAACAGCGTCGTCATCACGATGATGCCGAGCGCGACGACGTTCGGCAGGATGTGCCGCAGCAACACGCGAGGCGCCGATGCGCCGCAGGCGCGAGCCGCCTCGACATACTGGTTGTTTTTCTCCGATAAGACGGTGCCGCGTACGACGCGCGTGACGCCCGGTATGACGGCCAGCATCAGCGCGAAGACGATCGTCGTGAACGACGGGCCGAGCGCCTGCGTGATGATCAACAGGAGCAGGAGCGCCGGGAACGCGATCGCCGCGTCGACCGTGCGCTGGATGAATGAGTCCGTGAAGCCGCCGAGATAGCCGGAAACGATGCCAAGAAGGATGCCGATCGAGCCGCCACCGAGCACCGAGATGAATGCCACGGACAGCGAGATGCGACTTCCCCAGACAATGCGGCTGAAGATGTCGCGCCCGGAGCGGTCCGTCCCGAACCAGTTGCTCGATGAAATAGGGTCGTTGACGCCGCCGGCGTTGATATCAGTAGCGGAGTACGGCGCGATGAACGGCGCGAACAGGGCCGCGACGGCGAACGCCAGGATGATAATCAGGCCCGCCGTGCCGAGCGGGTTCTGGCGGGCGAGGGTAGCCAGCTTGCGGAGGCGCTTGCCGATCGTCGGGCCGGCCAATCCGCGGTCGGTAAAGACGGCGGGAGAAGGGATCGCGGTCTCTTGGGACACGGCCTCTGCTCCTTACGAATACCGGATGCGGGGATCAAGCCAGGCGTAGCTGATGTCGACGACCAAGTTCAGCACGACGACGGTGACGCCGGCATAGAGCGTCATGGTCTGGACGACGGGAAAGTCCTTGCGGAAGAGCGACTCAAACGTGAACAGCCCCAACCCCGGCAGGGCGAAGATCTGCTCGACGATGATCGCGCCGCCGAGCAACCCCGAGACTTGCAGGCCAAGCACCGTCACCACCGGGATCAGCGAGTTCTTGAGTCCGTGGCGGACGATCGTCGTGCGTTCGCGGAGGCCCTTGGCGCGGGCGGTACGCATGTAATCCTGGCGCAGCACTTCGAGCAGGGATGAGCGGGTGAGGCGCATGACGCCTGCGGCGGAGCCGATCGCCAGCACCGCCGCAGGCGGAAGGAACTGCTTGAGGTTGCCGATTGGGTCTTCAGTGAGCGGAACGTGCTTCCCGAGTGGCGGCGCGTACCCCCACCACTCGAGCGGCAAGATCAGGACAAGCGTCGCGACCCAGAACGCGGGTACCGCCAGGCCGAAGATCGCCGTCACGCGTACGACGTAGTCCATCGCGGAGTTCTTCCAGATCGCCGATATCACTCCGGCGGGTATTCCTACGACCACGGTGATGATCAGCGTGAGGACCACCAGTTCGAGCGTGATCGGGAACCGGTTGACGATCGACTCGGAGACCGGCCGGAAGTTGACGATCGATGTCCCGAGGTCGCCCGTCAACACGCCGCCGAGCCAATCCCAGTACTGCTGGTAGTAGGGATCGTTCAGGCCCAGGCGCTCACGCTCCGCAGCGATACCCGCCGCGGTGCAGTTCAATCCGCACCTGAGTTCCGCCGCGTCGCTGCCCGGCACGATGCGCAACAGGAAGAACACCGTGACGGAGAGCACGAAGAGGATCAGGACGCCGATCAATAACCGCCGCAGAATGTACGTTTGCATAGGCTACAGGTCTAGCCACCAGTCGTTGAGGTACAGCGCGCTCGCGCCGATGCCCTCGGTGATGCCCTTGACGTAGGTCTGGTACAGCGTGAACGAGTAGGGGCTGACCAGCGGCAGGAACGTCGGACCCTTTTCGTAGATCATCTTCTGCAGGTCGTGCGAAGCGGAGATGAACTCCTCCGGGTCGACGATGCCCTTGACGCGGTCGATCTCGGCGTCGATTTCCGGGTACAGCGCGCCGACGCCCGCCGCATAGATCTTATTGCGCGCGGGCCCCTCGGAGTGCTGCCAGTCCATGTTGAACTCGGCGTACTCGTAGACCTGGTTGAGCGCCAGGTTGGAGTCGTAATCCAGGTTCGTGTAGCGGTCGAGCCACGTCGCGAACGCCAGCGGCTCCTCTTCGACGTCGAACCCGGCGTCCTTCATCTGCTGCAGCCAGATCGGCAGGTGGAGGTTGTGCTGCTCGATGGTCGACTCCGCCGGGTAACTGACCTTGATCTTGACCGTGTCGCTGCCGGTCGCCGCGTTGATCAGGCTCCTCGCCTCCGCGGGGTCGTAGCGCTGGTACTCCTCGAGATCGTCGCCGGAGAGCGCCAGGTCGCCGAGCGGCCAGTGGTAGATGCCGTTTGCCTGCGCTTCGCCACTGTAGACGCGGTCGACGTAGACCTGCCGGTCCATGGCGAAGTTCGCTGCCTTACGGATGCGGTCATCCTGCCACGGGTCGCGCGTCGGGTTCATGGTGAAGGCGATGAACGTGTTCACGGGGTCGCGGACGACGTTGTACGTCCCGCCCTGCTGAAGCTGGTTCGCCTCGTCGACGGTTTCCGCGCCGTAGACCGAGAGCTGGCCATCGGCGAAGGCCGTGCGGATGGTGGCGCGGTCCGTGATGATGCGCACGTCGATGCCATCGGCGTACGGGATCTGCGCGTTCCCGTTGTTTTCGTCCTTGCGGTAGTAGTTCGGGTTGCGGTCCAGGGTCGCGCCCTGGCCCTCCGAGTAGCTCCTCAGAATGTAGGGGCCGGCGCCCGCGGCTTCGGATCGGAGCTTGCCGATGTTCTCGTCCGTCAGCGCCTCCACCGGCGCGATCATGTTGATAGCGCTGCCGATGCGGTTGCGGAAGAAGGCGTATGGCCCCTTCATCGTCATCGTGTAGGTCATGCCGTCGGCAGAGGCTTCCTGTTCCGTGAGCCATTGGCCGATGAACGCGAAGGCGTTCGACTGCGGCAGCGACTTGATGCGCTCGTAGCTGGTCACGACGTCCTGCGCGTTGAGGTCGCGCTCGGGCACGCCGAGATTGTTCGGTCCGACCTTTACGCCGGGCCGGATGGCAAAGACGTACGTCGTGTCATCGGGCTGCTCGTAGCCGGTCGAGAGGTCGTCGAAGCGGAACGAACTGTCGAGCGCCGAGAAGTTGGCCAGTGCGTTGTAGAGGCGCGGGAAGTATCCGACCGAGGCGGCGATGCCGATGTACGGGTCGAACGTGTCGAAGTCGGCCGTGCTGCCGACGAGATAGCGCCCGCCGGCCTTCGGCGTGCCTTCTTCACCGTCACCGTTGGTGGTCGTGCCGGTTGTCTCCGAGTCGTCGTCATCGCCACCGCCGCAACCGACGATCCAGATGGCGCCCGCGGCCGCACTGGCGGCACCTGCGCTTTGCAACGCGCGCCGGCGCGTGATGCGTTGTGTCGTGAACTTATCCCAGTAGCTGCTACCGGCCATTTCTGTCTCCCTTCAGAAACAAGAAGGTTCCTCCGCCTCCGAGTGGCATTGAGATAGCCTCAAATGCCGCCTACAGTCAAGCGATACGTGAAGTCATCGTCAGGATTCACGGTTCGCCTGATGGTGCCCCAGTGTACTCTACCGCGGGTCGTTTGCGTACCGTACTATGCATGGTTCCCCGACGGAACAGACCCGCTCTTCATAATTGTCAACAGACCCGAGGTCATGGTCTTTATCGCACGGCTCTGGCCGTACTTGATGCGTTATCGCCTCCGGATGTCGGTCGGGCTACTCGCCCTGGCTGTCGCCGCCGGATTCTTCGTGCTGTCGCCGTACATCCTCGGCGCCGCCATCGATGACCTTCGCGAGGGCGTCACAACCCGGAAGTTGTTCCTCTACGCGGGCATCCTGATCGGCCTCCAGCTCGGCGACAGCGCCTGCCGGTACGTCACGCGGGTCTTCGTGAGCGGGTCGTCCCGGCATATTGAATACGACCTGCGGAACGATGTGTATTCGCACATCCAGTCCCTGGACCAGCGGTTTTTTCATGACAATCAGACCGGCGACCTGATGGCGCGCGTTTCGAACGACGTCACGACCGTGCGGGAGATCCTCGGTCCGGGGCTGATGGACCTTTTCCGGTCGGCGCTCCTGTTCGTCGCCGGCCTGGCGATCATGCTGACGATCGACGTAAAGCTCGCCCTGCTGGCGGCGGCGCCGCTGCCCCTGATCACGCTGATGTTCGTCTGGGTCGGGCAGGTCGTGGAGAAGCGGTATTACGCCGTCCAGAACCGCTTTGGCGACCTGGCGACGTTCGTCCAGGAGAACTTCTCCGGGGCGCGCGTCGTGAAGGCGTACGTCCAGGAAGAGAACGAAGCTGCGGCGTTCGAGCGGCAGACGAAGGAATTCGAAGAGGCGAACCTCCACTGGGCGCGGCTTTCGATGGCGCTCTGGCCGCTGCTGGCCGTCCTCATCGGCGTGAGCACCGTGATCGTGCTGTACGTCGGCGCCATCGAAGTGAAGAACGGGCAGATCACCGTCGGCGACTTCGTGGCGTTCAACAGCTACATCGTCTTGCTGGCGATGCCCATGGTGAACCTGGGCTGGACGCTGAACATGTACCAGCAGGCGGCAGCGTCGATGGTGCGCGTGGAGGAGGTGCTGTCGCGCAAGCCGCTGATCGTCGACGCCGTGGACACGCAGCCAGTGCCGCCGATCCGGGGCAGCATCTCGTTCGAGCGCGTGAGCTTCGGCTACTTCAACAAGCCCGTGCTGTACGACATCACGCTGGATGTGCCCGCCGGGACGACGCTGGCCGTGGTCGGCCCGACGGGATGCGGCAAGACGACGCTTGTCAGCCTGATCGCCCGCGTGTACGACGTGAAATCGGGCCGCATCGCCATCGACGGGCATGACGTTCGCCACATCCCGCTCCAGCAACTGCACGAGGCAGTGGCGTTCGTGCCGCAGGAGTCGTTCCTGTTCTCCGCCACGATCGAAGAGAACGTCGCGTGGGGCGGAGACGTCGGACCGGAGTCGATCGGACGGGCGATCCAGCTCTCGCAGCTTGTGAACGACCTGCAGCAATTGCCGCACGGCGTGCACACGATGGTCGGCGAGCGCGGCGTGTCGCTGTCCGGCGGCCAGAAGCAGCGCGCGGCGATCGCGCGGGCGCTGGCGCGCGAGGCGCCGACCCTGATCCTCGACGATGCGTTGTCGCACGTCGATGCGTACACCGAGGAACGCATTCTCGCGGGGCTGCGCGGCTTCATCGCGCGGCGCACGGCGATCATTATCGCGCACCGCGTGTCGGCGGTGAAGTGGGCGGACCAGATCGTGGTCATCGATGATGGGCGGATCATCGAACGCGGCACGCATGAAGAGCTGATCGCGCGTGATGGCGCGTACGCGCAACTCGACCGCAGGCAGCGGCTGGAGCAGCAACTCAGCGACGAAGGCATTGTGATGGAGGACGACGAGTAGGGTGGACGTCGCTGGTTACCACGAAGACGACGACGTTATAGGCAAGGCCTACGACAGGCGCCTGATGGGGCGCCTGATGGAATACATGCGCCCGTACGCGTGGCGCATCATCGTCGCGTTGGTGCTGCTGCTCGCGACGACGGGACTGCAGCTCGCCCAGCCGCTGTTGATCCAGCAGGCGATCGACCGGGACGTCGTACGCGGCGAGACCGACGACCTGTGGTGGATCACGCTGCTGTTCGTGTCAACGCTCGTGCTGCTGTTCGTCTTCCGCTATGCGCAGGCGATGTTCATGGTGTTCGTGTCGCAGCGCGTCATGAACGACATCCGCATGAAGCTGTTCCGCCATCTGCAACGGATGTCCATCGCCTTCTACGACAAGAATCCGGTAGGGCGGCTTGTCACGCGTCTGACGAACGACATCACCGCCCTCAACGACCTGTTGACGGCCGGCGCCATTACAATCATCGCCGACCTGTTCATGATCGTGGGCGTCGCGATCGTGCTGCTGGTGATCAGTTGGAAGCTGGCGCTGATCACGTTCGTGATCATGCCCGTGCTGGCCATCGTGATGCGGTGGTTCGCCGTCGTCATGCGCAACTCGTTCCGCAAACAACGCCTGCACGTGGCGCGGCTGAACGCGTTCACGGCCGAGCACATCGCCGGCATGATGTTGGTGCAGCTCTTCGGGCGCAGGCAGAAGGACGCAGACGAGTTCCGCGACCACAGCGGGAAGCTGCGCGACGCGAACATGGAGGTCGTGTACGCGTACGCCGCCTTCGAGCCGGTCGTGGCGATCGTCAGCGCGGTGACGACGGGCATGGTGATCGTCATCGGCGGCCAGTTCGTGCTCGACGAGTCGCTGAGTATCGGCCGGCTCGTCGCGTTCCTGCAGCTCGTGTCGATGTACTACAACCCGGTACGTGAGATCGCGGACCGCTTCAACATCCTGCAGTCGGCGATGGCAGCGCTCGAGCGGATCTTCACGCTGCTCGACCAGCCGGAAGGCGTGCAGGACGAAGAAGATGCGATCACGCTGCCGGAGCGCGTGCAGGGCGAGGTTGAGTTCGACCACGTGTGGTTCGCCTACAACGAGGGCACGTGGGTCCTGAGGGACGTGAGCTTCACGATCGCGCCCGGCGAGCGCATCGCGATCGTCGGTGCGACGGGCGCTGGCAAGTCGAGCATGGTCAACCTGCTGCTGCGTTTCTACGACATCCAGAAGGGAGCGATCCGCCTCGACGGCGTCGATATCGCGAAGGCGAAGCAGCGCTCGGTGCGCCGGCACATTGGTCTCGTCCTGCAGGATCCGTTCATCTTTACCGGCACGGTGGCCGAGAATATCCGGCTGCGCGACGAAACGATCCCTATGACGCAGGTGCGCAAAGCGGCGCAACTCGTCGGCGCCGACCGCTTCATCAACGAGTTGCCGATGGGATACGACCACAAACTCGTCGAACGCGGCGGCAACCTCAGCACCGGCCAGAAGCAACTCATCGCGTTCGCGCGGTCGGTGGCGTTCGATCCGGAAGTGATGCTGGTGCTGGACGAAGCCACCGCGAACATCGACTCCGAGACGGAGGCGCTGATCCAGGAAAGCCTCGAACGGCTGACGGCGCGGCGCACGAGTATCATCATCGCGCACCGATTGGCGACGATTCGCAGCGCCGACCGGATCATCGTGCTGAATCGCGGCGAGATCCTCGAAGAGGGCACGCACGATGCGTTGCTGGCGCTGCGCGGGCGCTACTACCGTCTCTGGCTGCTCCAGCAACGCGACGTGCCCGCGGACGCGGTGGCGCCCAGCGGTGATGGGACCCGGACGGCGAATTGAGTCGCGTCGGGGCTGCGTATCGCCAACGGCGCCGGGCACATTGTTCAGTGGCGGCGCAGAACTGTTGAGCCGTCGGGGGAACTGCGCGAATCGTCCGTCATTCGCTGCTCCGGGACTTGTTGCGTCTGCAGGTACATATAGGAGGCGAACGCGACAATTATTAGCGGAAGCGTGTTCGCCGCGCGGACCAGAATCGCACCAGACGTGGCTTCGCTGAAGGCCAATCCGAAGCGGCGCAAGAGCGACGCAACGGCGGCATCGGATGAGCCGAGGCCGAGCGGCAGGAGCGTGACGATCCCGACGAGCTGCGACGCACCGAAGGCGATCCACGCTTCATGGAAGGCGACGTCGTCTGCGAGCGAACGCGCGATGAGCCAGTACTGCAGTGACGTAATGCTGAATATGCCCACCGTGACGGCGCTCCAGGGCACTACCAGCGCCGGGTCGCGAGCGAGCCTCACGAGGCGTTCCATACCATCTCGCACGAAGGCGATCTTGCTGGTTGGCTTTGTCTCATCGGCGCGGACGAGTACACGCGCGGCGATCGAAAGCACCATGCCGGGCAGGACGAGCAGCGGAGCGGCCGCAGCAAGGATGGCCGGTAACCATGCAAGCGGCACGGCTAGCAGCAGTGCCGCAGCGGCGGTTGTGAGCGCGATGACGTAAACGGAGAGGCCGCGCTCGAAGAGCACGAGCGCGGCACCGTCACGGGCTGCCACATTGGCCCGCGAACGTAAGAGGACGCCGCGCAGGACCTCGCCGCTGGATGCCGGCGTGAGTGATCCGGCGACATTACCTACGATAGCGATAGGGAGCGCCGTTTGGATGCTAAGACGATATCCGAGCCTCGTCAGCACGAAGGACGAACGCACGCCAAACAGTAGTGCCACCGGCACGGTGAGGAGCGCTGCGACAACAATCAACGATGCATTGGCGTTGGCGATCGCGTCGCGCATTGCAGCGAGATCCGTGCGGACGACGAGGTACGCGAAGAACGCCAGCACTAGCGCGAGTTGCGCCGCGCGCCAGAATCTCACGATCGTGCCAGCGGTGCCACTTCGCGGCGGCGGCCGATGCCGTACAGGCGTCGCAGCAGCCAGTGCCGTTCGACACGCCGGGTGGTGAGGATGCGTCGCCGCCGGGAGGAAAGTCTGGGCATCATGATAAGCGCGGTGAAGGGCGCGATCAGCGCCGGCGGGATGAGCAGCAGGAAATGTAACACGCGCCGTGGCGCCGGCGTGCCAAACTGCGCTGCGTTGAACGGGGCGCCAATGACCGTAAGCGTCGCGAGCGGGATGAACTCGTCCCACGTGCTGCACTTCCACATCGCCAGCAATCGGTTGCGGATGATCCGCACGGTCTTCTGAAACGATCGCAGCGAGGGGCGCGCCTCGAGGGTGTGTCGATGATAGACGGTCGCGCGGGTCGCAGCGACGGTCCGGTAGCCAGCAGCAATGACGCGAAGCGCAAGATCGAGATCTTCGGCATACGCGAACATGTCCGGATCGAAGGCGTACCCCGAATCCTCGATGAAGGACCGGCGAGCGATGATGGAGACTCCGTGCAGGAATGTCGTGTCAACGATCCGGTCAGCCAGCGGAATGCCGCGATAACGGATGTAGCCGAGCGGTGACAGGTCGGCGGTGTACGCCGCATCGACTGGCTGTTGTCGTTCCATCGCCTCGAATTGGGGGTACCACGGCTGCAAGATGTTCGCGTGCGCGGCCTGGATCGAGGGATCACCTTCGATCGCCGCGAGCAACTCGCGCAGCCACGATCGGTGCAGCACGACGTCTTGATTCAGGAACACCACGTACTCGCCGCAGGCGTGCTCGAACCCGATGTTGTTGCCGATGCAGTAGCCGTAGTTCCGGTCGAGCCGGTGTACCTGCACATCGTCGTAGGTTGCGGCACGATCAGGCGTCCCGTCCGTCGAGCCGTTGTCGATGAAGAGCACTTCGTAGGGGCGGCCGATGTCTTGATCAAGCAGGGTCGTCAGGCATTCGTCGACGTACCCGACGCCGTTCCACCCAAGCACGATCACGCTTACGACGGGCGGCTCATTCAAGGCGATCCTCGTGAAGCTGCCGGGTCGGCGCGGCGGGCGATCACCCGGTAGGTGTGCGGAAGGACGCGCGCGAGCAGCTTGCCGGCCGCCCGTTCGAGCGGGCTGCGACCGGCCACGTAACCTTCGATCCGCAGGACCGCCAGGCCGCCATCGGCGAAGAGGCGTTCGAGGCCGGTGCGGCTGAATGGACGTACATGCGTGTAGTCGTCCCAGAAGTTCCCGATCGGAAAGAACTGAGAATAGACAGAAGGGACGTGGGCGATCAAGCAACCCCCGGGCGCGATCAAACGCGCAGCTGCGCGGACTGTTGCCAGCGGATCGTCGAGGTGCTCGATGATTTCCTTCAGACGCACTACGTCGAACGACGCATCAGCAAACGGCAGTTCAGGTGCTCTCCCGAGCACTGACCAGACGCCGCGAGAGCGCCATAGTTCTGGCGCCGTCGGCTCCATGTCGACGCCGAGCGCATCGCAGCCAAGCGCGCGGGCGGCCATCACGAACCCTCCCCGACCTGCGCCAATATCGAGAATGCGAGGGTGTGCGGGGCTGACCTCCCGAATCGCGCGGAGATCCCACGCATCAAGCTCCGGATGCTCATGAATGTGCTGCAGGGGGCCGGCGATCGAGGAATCGATGGTCCGCGAGATCTTCCCGCCCTGCGAGGAGTGGGCGGCGAACAAGCTGATCACCGCTCGCCCTCGAGCATGCTGGAGAGCGCGCCCACCAGTCCCACGTTGGCGCCCACCACGATCAACGACTGGGCAACTCCGGCGACGCCGAGCCGGTTGAGCCCGGCGAGGTCATCGATGGCGAGTGCGACGTCCAGCCCGAGTCCGGCGAGGATCAACACGAATCCGCCGCCGACGAACGCCTCGAATCCCAGGTAGCGGTGATAGAAGCGCAGGACGCTATCCTCGTTCGTGATGCCCCGGGCCGTCGTATAGAGTCGCGATGCGAACCCGAGCAGCAGCGCGTTCACGCCGACGACGAGAAAGATGCCGCCGGCGAAGATAGGTTGCCACGAGAGGTCGCCGATCTCGACCGTCTCATCGGGCAGCGCGAGCGCGAGGGTGAGCACGCCGAGCAGCGTCAGGAAGATGCCTGGCAGCGTGAACAGGTAGTTGGGGCTCGCGAGCAGCAAGAAGCGCAGATGCCGCCAGCCGTCGCGCACGGTGTTGAGCTTGGCCTCGCCGAGCCGCTCGCCGTAGGGCACCGGCACGTCCATGACGCGCAGCCCGCGGCGCGCCGACTTGAGGATCATTTCGGATGCCAGTTCCATGCCGTCGGTCTGCAGTTCGAGCCGGTTGAGCGCATCGCGGGTGAACGCCCGCAGGCCGCACTGGCTGTCGCCGACCTTGAGGCCGGTGAACACCTTGAGAAGCGCGGAGATCGCCGGCGTGCCGATGTAGCGATGACTCCAGGTCATGGCGCCCGGGGCGATACCGCCCGCGAACCTGTTACCGACGACCAGGTCGTAGCCGTCGGCCAGCGGCGAGACCAAGTCGTCCAACTGCGAGAAGTCGTACGTGTCATCACAGTCGCCCATGACGAGCCAGTTGCCGCGCGCTTCCGTGAACCCGCGTCGAAGGGCGGCGCCGTAGCCGCGCGTGGTCTCGTGTACGATGCGTGCGCCGGCCTCTTCGGCGAGTTCTGGTGACCCATCGGAGGAGCCATTGTCAACGATGACCACTTCGCCGGCGTAGCCGCTCTGCCTGACCCAACCGAGCGCTTTCGTGACGCAGGCCGTCACGGTTTCACGCTCGTTGAGGCAGGGCATGACGATGGAGACGAATGGCGCCCCAAGCTCGGCCGCACGCGGCTCCGCGGCTTGACGCTCGAACGCGTCCCCGGAAGAGTGAGCAATTGCCATGGTTGGCCACCCTGTATACGATGCGCCGACACCGGAGACACCCCGGCGCGGGCAAAGGCTTCGGGAGTGTACTACAGATGCAGCCACCGCCCGGTGAATTGTCGGTCCGTGCGTGGAGGGGATTAAGGGTGCCAGCCACGTGACGGACGCGCAACGCCCCTTCATGGAACGCATCAAGACCGGCTGGAGCCCGCGGCGCCTAGGGGAACTCCCTACCGCCGTGAAGGTCTCGATCGCTCTCGCTATCGCGGTCAATCTTCTCTTTGCATTCGCGTACCTCTGGAGCCGCGGCGGCCAGGAGACGAAAGTCCGCGTCGAAGTGCGCGGAGATGAAGTCACCGCGTGGCTCGACGGCAAGCAGATCATCTCCGAGACGCTGGGGTCGATGGCCGGACGCGGCGGCGTCATGATCCGTGTCGATCCGACGACGTTTATCCCCAGTTTCCCGACACCTCGCGGCCTCGACAGTCTGCGCGTGACGGATCTCGAGAGCGGCGAGGTCCTGTTGGAAGATGACTTCTCGTCGCTGGATCCGCAATTGATTCAGCGTGGCGGCGCCGCCGTCGAGGATGGGCACGTCGGCAGCCGCGACCTCATGGTCATCGGCCCGTTCGGCGCCGGCTGGCGGGATGTCCGCGTCGAAGCCGAGTTCGACAATATCGTTGGCGGCGGCGTGATGGTGCGGTCGGACGGCCAGCTCAACGGCGCCTCGTTCAATTTCCGGCCGTACCGCCACCTGGATTCCAGCCTTCAACTGCTCAAGGACGGCGCCGTGGTCGAAGGCGCCGCCGGCCCCCGTCTCGAAGCGTCGCAGGGCGAGGTCATGCGCTCGCTCGTGGCGATGACTGTCCGTGGCTATCCGATGGTGCTGCTGGCATTCGCCGGACTTGTGGTGGTCGTGGGCGCGGTGCTCTTCGTGGAAGTCCCGTTCGATATGACATCACAACGGCAACGACTGCGCGACCGCTGGCGTGCGTTCGACCGCTGGTTGCCGCTGGCGCCGTGGATCTTCGTTTCGCTGATCGCGCTTGGCGCGGTCATCGTCACCGCGTACATCAACACCGTCTACAACGATCGTCTGCCGCATGTCCCGGACGAAGTCTCGTACATCTTCCAGGCGCGCACACTGGCTTCGGGCAGGCTTTCGGTTCCGCCGCCCCCCGTGGAGGAGTCGTTCAACTTCTTTCATCCGCCGCTGATCGCCGTGTCCGATGGCAAATGGGCCAGCATCTACCCGCTCGGTCACCCGCTCGTGCTGGCGATCGGCGTGAAGCTGGGCATCCTGTGGCTGATGCCGCCGCTCGTCGGCGGCGCGACGCTGCTGTTGCTCTTCGGCGCGGCGAAGCAGATCTACAACGTGCGCGTCGGCCTGATCGCTGTGTTGTTTCTTGCGGCGTCGCCGTTTTTCCTCATGACAGCCAGCAACTACATGTCGCACAACACCGCCGTGCTGTACGTCGTCGCGAGCCTCTTCTGCATTGCACACCGCGACAGGCATCCCCTGGCGATGCCAGTCCTTGCCGGCATCTTTTTCGGTCTGCTGCTCAACACGCGCCCGCTGACTGCGACGGCACTTGTCGTGCCGTTCGGGCTGATGCTTCTTGCCTGGCTGATACCACCCGATAACCGCATCGCTGCGCTCAAGAGCATCGGGTTCTTCGTCCTCGGCGGAGCGGCGATGCTGCTGGCGTACGGTTTGTACAACCTTGGCACGACCGGCGACCTGTTCCTGGCGGGCTACTCGACGGGAGCGGACCTGAACGAAGTCGTGGGTTTCGGCGGCGCGCATTCGGTCGGACTGGGCCTGCAAAACGAACAGACGCAGATGGCGACGCTGCTGCTCGTATTCAACGGCTGGCCGCAAGTGCTGGGCATCATCATTGTGGCGACGCCGTTCATATTTGGCACGCGCGACCGCTGGGACTGGATCCTGCTGGCCTGCGCGATCGCCGTCATGGGCGTCTACACGCTGTACGAAGCGCCGGGATTGATGCACGGTCCTCGTTACTGGTACGAGGCCATGCCCTTCCTGGTGTTGCTCGCCGCACGCGGGATCGAAGTGCTCGCATCGGCTGGTGCGCGGGCCGCCGCGGGCATCCTCGCGTCCATCACGGGTGGGAGCCGGCGCGCGGACTGGGCGGGCTATGCCGTGGTCTACCCTCTGGTCGCGGCCCTCTCGCTGGTTGCCGCCAACGATTGGTTGCGGGGTGACGGACTGGACTTCGCCGTCGATGCCGTGCCGCGATCGGCGAACGAACTGCAGGGGTTCAACGGCGTCAACAATAATATGGTGAGCGCCATCGACGAACGCGACCTGAGCAACGCCCTGGTGCTCGTCGAGACGTGCCCGAATTGGCAGTGCATCGGCAGCGTCTTCTGGCGAAATGCGCCGACGCTTGACGGCGATATTGTCTATGCGAAGGACCTGCCTCACCGAAACGGTCAACTCTTCGATCTGTATCCCGATCGGCTCGTGTACCAGGCGTTGTACGGCGCCGGCGAAGTATCGGTGTATGGCGGGCTGCCCGAGGGCGATTCGCCGGATGCAGAACCGCCACGCGCCGGTGATATCCCCACCGCTACGCCGGAGCCGACGGCGACGCCAGATCCCGATATCGCGCAGCGCAACGATACGCGCCGCATCGCCGATCTCGAACGTGTCCGCCAGGGGCTCGAGGAGTACCAGGGCGCGCACGGCGGGTATCCGTTGGCGGAGGGCGTGCAGACGCTGTGCGCCTACCCGTTCGACTCCGCGTGCCTGTTGGAAGAATTCATCGATCTGCCGCGCGATCCGAACCCGCAGGGCACCTACTGGTACCAGTCAGACGGCGTGACATTCGTCGTGTACACGTCGCTCGAGATGCCCGGGGACGGGTCGCAGTGCCCCGATCCGGTGCCCCCTCACCTGGCGCAGATACCGAATCTTTACTGCGTCAGGGGCGGCGACGCCCCGTTAGCCGAGCAGTGATCCGAGGCGCTGGCACAGCGCCTCGAGTTCGTACGTGCGTGATTGCAGTGCGGGCGCGATGCCCCGCGGCTCCCAGTTATTGAAGCGCCCGGGGTGTCCGTAGTCCGTCTGCTCGAAGCGGGCCTCGCCCTTCGGCGCGCGGATGACGATGAGACGTCGCACCATGGGGTGGGGTGTGCCGTGCGCGGGGTCGTAGCCGGGGTATCGCTGCTCCGTCACGGTCAGTTCAAGGATCGCTGGTGCTTCGCTCATGGGCGGACTGTAACCTGTCCGCCGCGGCGCCGTCTCTCCGTCTTTGGTCGGAGTCCGTGATGCGACGGCTCAGAACTTGAGCTCTTCCGGCTCATCGCCCTCGCTGCGATCGGGCGGGTAGACGATGCGAGAGCCGCCGCCTTCGTTGGGGCCGACGACGCCCTGCTCCTCCAGCATGTCCACCAGACGAGCGGCTCGTGGATACCCGATGCGGAGGCGCCGCTGCAAAAGAGACGTTGACACGCGGTTGTGCTCGTACGCCAGTTCCTTCGCGCGATCGAACATGTCGTCGGTGGCGCCTTCCTGTTCGAGTTCCGCCTTCGCCTCGTCGAAGAGGTGGTCGAACGTCGGGCGGTCGATGTCGGCGAAGCGATCCTGCGTCCAGAACTCCACCAGCTTCTCGATCTCCTCGTCGGAGACGAAGACGCCTTGCAGGCGCTTGGGCTTGGCGGCGTCCGGCGCCATGTAGAGCATGTCGCCGCGCCCGAGCAGCTTTTCGGCGCCCGCCATATCGAGGATCGTGCGCGAGTCCACTTGCGAGCTGACCGCGAAGGCGATGCGCGTGGGGAAATTCGCCTTGATCAGGCCCGTGATGACATCGACAGAGGGGCGCTGCGTCGCGACGACCAGGTGGATGCCCGTGGCGCGTGCGAGCTGCGCAAGGCGGCAGATCTGGCGCTCGACCTCGAACGGCGCCGCCATCATCAGGTCCGCAAGCTCGTCGATGATGACGACCCAGTACGGCATCTTCTCAGCGGCGCGCGGGCTGCGGTTGTAACCGTCGATGTTGCGGACGGCGATCGACGCGAACTTGCGGTAGCGCGACTCCATCTCGTGGATCACGGCCTGCAGCGTGCCCACGACCTTGTCCATATCGACGACGATGTTTGAGAACGCGAGGTGCGGGATCGGCCGGAACGCCGATAGCTCGACGCGCTTCGGGTCGATCATGACGAACCGCACTTCAGAGGGTGATGCGTGCATGAGGATGCACGAGATGATGGCGTTCATGCAGACGGACTTGCCGGAGCCGGTCGTACCGGCGATCAACAAGTGAGGCATCTTCGTCAGGTCGGCGACGATAGGTTCGCCGGATACGCTCTGGCCCAGCGCGAGCGTAAGCTTGCTCTTACCGGACGCCTTCTGGAAATGTTGCGCCTGCACGACGCTGCGCAACGTGACGAGCGACTTCGTCGCGTTTGGCACTTCGATGCCGAGGACGGGCTTACCCGGCACGGGGGCCTCGATGCGGATCGAAGGCGCGGCGAGCGCCAGCGCCATGTCGTTCGCGAGCGACGTGATCTGCTGCACGCGCACGCGCGTCCGCGAGACTTCTTCGGCGTGCGTCTTCGGCCGGCCGTCCTTGTCGAGGACCGTCTTGCCTTCCTTGTCCTTCTCGACGATGTTGCGCGTCTTGATCTCCCACCCCGGTTCGATGCCGAACTGCGTGACCGTCGGCCCTTCGTTGACCTGGACGACGCGTGCATCGACGCCAAAGCTCTTCAACGTTTCCTCGATGAGTTGCGCCCGCAGCGTGTTATCGGCGGTCTCATCATCCACGGGCTTCTTGTCGCTGAGGACATCCATCGAAGGAAGCTGCCAGCCGTCGCGTGAGCGGCGCTTGCCGAGTTCGTCGACCGTGACGCCGGGGCCATCGTCGTCTTCCTCGTCCCCCTCGTCGTAATCGAACATGTCGGCCTGGACGGCTTCCTCTTCGTCCTCCTCATCCTCTTCGACCTCGTCGGCGACCGCTCCGGAGGTGCGCGCCCACATCACGGAATCGATCGGCACCTTGACCGAGCCTGTGGGTGCGGGCTTCGTCGGGAAGATGAACTCGAACATCGAGCGGGCGCCTGCGCCCATGCGATGCGGCAACCGCCAGTCCCACGCCGCGCGCGCCATGATCGGCGCGTTTTGCATCGCGGTCTGGGCGCCGGCTGGCCAGATCAAGGCGAACGCGGCGACGCCGATGATCAGCCACGCGAGAATGCCGAGCGGGTTGCCGGCGAGCCGCTGGCCCAGGTCGCCGCCGAGCGTGTGATCGTGTACGGAAACATCGCCGAGGCTCCAGTCAGGGCGGAAGAATCCGAAGAAGCCCGTCAGGAACAGGCCCGCCGCGACGCCCATCGCCCAGGGCCGCCAGTCCGCCCACAGCTTGTGCTGTTCATCGCGGATGACGAGCCAGCCGGCGTAGAGCAGCAGTCCGATCCAGCCGAAGATCAGCAGCCCGAATGTCTCGACGAAGCCGTTGCGCGCATCGGCGAGGCCGGAGGTGAAGGGCACGAGCCACGGCACGGCCAGCAGGGCCATCACGATCAGCGCGACGCCGATGCTCTCGCGGCGGATCAGCAGGTCATGCAGCGTCGACCAGGCGGACTGGCCACCGCGCCGCCTCCCGACGGCCTTCACCGGCGCCTTCTTTGCGCGTGTTCCGGGCTTCGCTCGCGTCCTTGCGGCCAAGTGCTAGACCTCCACCGCTACGGGCAGCACCATCGGTCTGCGACGCGTCTCGTCGTACAGGAACTTCGCGACGGCATCCTTTACGGACGTATGCACGGCGCCCCATTCAACAATGTGGTCGGCGCCTTCGAGCGACTTCAACACCGTGTTGCGCGTGCGTTCGATGAGATCGTCGCTTTCGTCCATGTCGACGAAGCCGCGCGAGACGACTTCGGGGCGTCCGGCGACGCGGCCCGTCTGCTTGTCCATGGCGAGAATGACCACGACCATGCCGTCGGACGCGAGATGCTTACGGTCGCGCAGCACGACGTGGTCAATGTCGCCGACGCCGAGGCCATCGACGTACACGTAATCCGCTTCGATGCGAGCGCCGAAGTCAGCGCCTTGCGTGCCGATCTCTAGCACGTCGCCGTCGGTGAGGATGAAGGTCTCCGTGCCCTGGTTCATCGCTTCGGCGAGCTGCGCGTGCAGCACCATGTGCCGGTACTCGCCGTGCACCGGCACGAAGTACTTCGGGCGCACAAGCGAGTGCACGATCTTCAGCTCTTCCTGCGCGGCGTGCCCGCGCACGTGCACATCGGCGATGCGGTTGTACAGCACCTTCGCGCCGAGCTTGAACAGGTTGTCGACGGTGCGGTGTACGAGCGCTTCGTTGCCCGGCACGGCCGACGCCGACAGGATGACGGTATCTCCTTCGACGATCTTGATGTGCTGGTGATCCTGGTTCGCCATGCGCGTCAGCGCCGATGTCGGTTCGCCCTGGCTGCCCGTTGTGACGATCGCGAGCTTATCGTGCGGGATGTTCGGCAACTCGCGCACCGAGACGAGCATGCCCTCCGGCGCCCGCAGATAGCCGCGCTCGATGGCCATGTTCACGTTGTCGATCATGCTGCGGCCGGTGATGAACACGCGCCGCCCCGTCGCCTCCGCGGCATCGAATACTTGCTGCACGCGCGCGATCAGCGACGCGAACGTCGTCACGACGACGCGCCCTTGCGCCTTCGCCATGAGCTTGAAGATCGACTCGCCCACGATCTGCTCGGACGGCGTATAGCCGGGCACTTCGGCGTACGTGGAGTCGCCGAGCAGCAGCGTCACGCCTTCCTCGCCGTACTGCGCCAGCCGCGAGAGGTCGGTGGCCTGCCCCATGACCGGCGTGTGGTCGAGTTTGAAGTCGCCGGTGTGGATGCAGATGCCGACAGGCGTGCGGATCGCGTATCCGACGGAGTCGGGAATGCTGTGCGCGACCTGGAACGGCTCGATCGTGAACGGCCCTTCCTCGACGACATCGCCGAGGTGCATCTCCCGCAGGTCCGTGCTGGCGAGCAGCCGCGCTTCCTTGAGCTTTACGGTGATCAGCCCGTGCGCGAGCGGCGTCGCGTAGACGGGCACGTTTATCTGCTTGAGGATGTACGGCAGGGCGCCGGTGTGGTCCTCGTGCCCGTGCGTGATGAAGATCGCGCGCAGATTCTTGCGGTTCTCGATGATGTAGCTGACATCAGGGATCACCAGGTCGACGCCGAGCATGTCCTCGGCCGGGAACATCAGCCCGCAGTCGATGGCGATGACGTCGTCGCCGTACTCGAAGAGCATCATGTTCTTGCCGATCTCTCCGAGTCCGCCGAGCGGAATGATGCGCAGTTTGGTCTCTGTCATGGCGTCCTTTACAGCAACCGCATCTGCTGCGGGTCCGGGTCCGATGTCGTCGCGGCGGCCTCGACTGGCGGCGCGGGTTGCGGCTGTGGAGCTTCGGCGCGCATGTGCGCCGGCACTGGCGTGGCCGCCGCCGTCGCCGCGACGCCGCCGTTGAGGGCGCGCGCGAGAAAGTCCGGCAGCTTCGCGAAGTCCGCCTCGATGACCCGGCGCAGGTTGCCCTGGTGGAGCGCGGCGGCCGGGTGGTACATCGGCACGACGATCTGGTCGCTCTTGCGCCGCGGCTGCCCGTGCACGCGGCTGATCGCCTCGCCCGGGAAATAGCGCTGCATCGAGTGACGGCCGAGCGTCACGATCACCTTCGGGTTGATGATGTCGATCTGTTCCTGCAGATACTTGCCGCAGGCTTCGATCTCGTCCGGCTGCGGGTCGCGGTTTTCGGGCGGCCGGCACTTGACGACGTTCGTGATGAAGACCTTGCGCCGGTCGTAACCGATCGATGCGATCAGGCTGTCGAGAAACTTGCCGGAGGCGCCGACGAACGGGCGCCCCTGCTGATCTTCGTAGAAGCCGGGGCCTTCGCCGATGAACATGATGTCGGCGTCTGCGTTGCCTTCGCCGGGGACGGCGTTCGTGCGGCTCTTACAGAGCCCGCAGTCGCGACATGCGGCGACGCTCTTCGCCACCTTTGCGAGCGCCCGGCGCTTGTCGTCTGCTGCGTCCATGCTCAGACTCTCTCGACTTCCAACTCCGCCCGATCGTGGCGGCGGAGCGCTCGCAGCGTTGCATACACGATCTGACAGCCCAGGAAGAGCGCTATCAGACCGTAGACACGCTTCAACACCTCGGTGTCGAGCCGGTTCGCCACGAACGACGCTCCGATCGCCGCGAGCACCGCGGCCGGCACGACCCACGTCACCGCATTCTTGTCGATGGTGTCCTGCCGCAGGTTGGTGAGCGTCCCGATCGCCCCCGCGGCGACGATCACCACGAGCGAGACGCCCTGTGCGACCTTCTGCGGGTCCTCGCCGCCGTCGACGTGCGCGAGGCCGACGATCACGATCGCTGGAACGAAGATCGCGCCTCCGCCCACGCCCAGCACGCCGGCGAGCACGCCGCCTGCGAAGCCGAACACCACCTCGATCAGCAGACCCTCGAGGCCCGAGCCAGGAGCGCCGGCTGATACTTCCCAGACCAACTGGCGGAACGCGACGAAGAAGAGAAACACCCCGAAGGCCAGCCGCAGCTGCAGGGCAGGCACTCTCACCATCGCCTTCGCGCCCGCGATCACACCGAGCACAGCGCCCGGGGCAAGGGCGAACACGAGTTGCCAGTCCACGTTCCCCGCCTGCCAGTACGCGAACGTGCCGGCGACAGCGATGAACATGATGATGGCGAGGGACGTGCCGTGGGCGCGATGCTGGTTCAGCCCGAGCTGTCCAGTCAGGAGGGGCACCATGACAGCGCCGCCGCCTACACCCGAGAGACCGCTGAATGCGCCGCCCGCGAGTCCCGTCAGGGTGGAGCGTGTGCTTCGCGATCCCAGTGTCGTTCCCCTCGCCACCGTTACGCGATCATATCACAGGGGGCGGGCGGGTCGATACCGAAAGTGAAGAAGATCGATCAGGTGATCGATTAACTAGCAACTAGACATAAGACGTGCTCGATGGGAGGCAAGAGCTTCACAGGGAGTACGATCGCGGGATGCGGGATGCGGGATGCGGGATGCGGGATGGCTTACGGGAGGCTGGAGTGAGTGCTCCCATGTTTGAAGCGATCGCCAATGGTGACATCGAAGCCGTCAGGCGGCTCGTCGATGCAGATCATACTGTGGCGCGCGCACACAATGAGCAGGGCGTATCGGCGATCATGTTCGCGCTCTATCGCTGGCAGCACGACATCGTGGAAGTGCTGCGGCCCCACGCCGCGCCGCTCGACGCGTTCGAGGCGGCTGCGGCCGGCGATGCGGCGCGGCTGCGCGAGCTGCTCGCCGCCGATCCGGCCATTGCCAAAGCGTACGCGGCGGACGGCTTCACCGCGCTGCACCTCGCGGCGTTTTTCTCGCGCCAAGACGCCGCCCGGGCGCTGGTCGATTGCGGCGCCGATGTGTTGGCGGTGACGCGCAACGACATGGCGAACCAACCGCTGCACGCCGCGGCGGCCGGCGGTTCCGTCGCCATCTGCGAGTTGCTGGTGAAGCGGGGCGCGGACGTGAACGCGAAGCAGCACGGCGGCTATACGCCGCTGCACGAGGCAGCGCATCGCGCGGACGTGGCGATGATCGACCTCGTCCTGGCGGCCGGGGCCGACCGCAGCATCACGACCGACGACGGCAAGACGGCGCGCGATATGGCGCTGGAGGGGAGGTCGGCGAAGAGGCAGCGGCGGCGAAGCTGGCAGGGTGACCCGCAGCGATCGGAGCGCTCCCGGCCCTGACGCCCGCCTCAAGCGTAGGGCTGCCGTCAGGCTGTGGTCCGGCGGCGGCGCCCATACTGTCCGCTATGCGATGGTACGTCTGCTGGATTGTCTTGCTGTGCGCGGTCGGCCTGACGGGCTGCGATGATGACGGTGCTTCGGGATCGCCCGAACCATCTCTCGCCGCAACCACGCCGACGCCGGACGTCGCGACCATCCGGGCGGCAGGAGCGGCGGCGCGCGATGCCGGCGGCGGCACGAGCGTCATGCTCTTCTCGATCGGCGATGCATCGGCGCGCCGCCTCGATGACGTGCCAGGCGTCGCGTTCGCGGAATGGTTCGACGGTGGCACCAAATTCGTCGGATATGACTGGAACGAGAACGCGTACAAGATCATCGACCTCGACGGCACGACCGTCGCGACGTTCGGCCAGGAGGCGGCGGGGAACCGGCGGAACAGCTTCATCACGGCGGCGAACGACGGGACGAGCGTGCTGCTGCACCGCGAAGACAGCGGCGCTGATGTCTTGCTCAGCGTCATGTCGGGCGAGGAGCGCGCGTTCGCGCCCGGCTCCCCGGCCGCTACGAATGGCGGATTCGAATTCTCGCCCAACGGCTCGCAGGTCGCGTTCAACCGGGTCGTGGACGATCGCGCGAGCGTCTACCTGGCCGACAGCGCCGGCGAAAACGCGCGACCGCTCCTCTCGGCCCAGTATGCGAGCGTCGGCATCGCTGGTGGTCACGCGTGGTCGCCCGACGGCCGCCTGCTCCTGGTAGAGGAGCGGCACGTGGTCGATGCGTGCCTGTCCTGCTGGTCAAACGTCGTTATAGACCTCGAAGGCAACGCCGTCTGGACCATGCCGGGTCTGAGTGATGACGCGGTGCTCATCGATGTCCGGTGGGCGGGCGCCGGGCGGCTGCTCGTCACGAAGAACCAGATCGTCGATGACGGCAGCATCGTGGCGGAGTCTGTAACGCTCGTCGACCTAGCGTCGGGCGGCGAGCGCGAGGTGGATCCTGGCATCGCGCAACGATTTCTTTCGCTCTCGCCCGACGGCGATCACGCGATCACGCGGCTCGGCGACGGCGCACGTTGGGAAGAGTACTGTGCACTCGTGGCGATCGACTGGGACTCTGGCGAACTGACCGAGATCGCAAGCATCGAGCCGGCGGTGGCTGATTTCGAGACGGTCTTCTGTACGACCGTCGACTGGTCGTCCGACGGCACGAAGGCGATCGTGTCCGCGAGCGGAATCTGACGGCACGGCCTTGAACCGTGCGCGCGCGGCGACTTTACATCCGCCGCGAGCCGATGAAGGTGTTGCCTTCGACGAGTTTCGCCATGAGGGTGCCGGCTCCGTAGAGGACGACAATCGGCAGGGCGACAATCGTCTGCGTGATCGGGTCGATCGAAGGCGTGACGATGGCCGCCGCGACGACGGCGAGCAGGACGGCGTAGCGCCAGAAGCCAATGAGCTGCTTCGAGTTCACGACGCCGATCTTCGCGAGCGCCATGATGACGAACGGCAACTGAAACACGAGGCCCGTGATCAGCAACAGCCTGGTGACCGTGTCGATGTACGCCTTGATGCCGATCGTCGGCTCGACGTCGTCGGTAGCGGGGTTGAGCAGGAAGTCGAGCGCGGGGGGCAGCTCGACATAATAGGCGAACGCCATGCCGATGATGAACATCACCGAAGCGCCTGCGACGAGCGGGTACAGCCAGCGCTTCTCGTGCTTCGTCATTGCCGGCGAAACGAAGGCCAACAGCTGGTACATGATCATCGGCATCGCAATGGCGAGGCCAAGCAAGAGTGAGACGCGGAAGTACGTGCTCCAGTAATCAAGCAACTGGAACTGGTGCAGCTTGAAGTCCTCGACTTCGTCCTTGCCGGGCTGCATGAGGAACTCGATCGCGTAGCCGGTCAGCGGCCAGACGGACACGCCGATGCCAAGCACGAGCGCACCCGCCGCCCACATGACGCGATTGCGCAATTCCTCCAGGTGCTCGATGACGCTGAGCACCTTCTCCGGGTTCTCGTTGCGGCCGCGGCCCTGGATCGGAGGAGCCTGGGTGGTCAAGGGCGATCCTCGGTGGCGGGCGCCGGCTCGGGAGCGGCGCGGTTCTGCGGAGCCTGCGCGCTGGCGCCGTTCGCCGACGACTCGGCGGGCTTCGGAGCGCCGGCGGCGTCAGCCTGCACGCCCTGCGCGACCTCGTCGGCGGCCCGGGTCGCATCGCCGAGGCCCTGGCCGATCTCCTTCCACTGCGTGCGCTCTGGCTCGGTGTCCTTCTCGAAGTCCTTGATCGCCTCGTTGAACTCGGCCGCAATGCCGCCTGTGTACCGGCGAATCTCCCGGATCATGCGGGCGAGGTCAGCCGCCAGCTTCGGCAGCCGCTGCGGACCGACAAAGATGAGCGCGACGACCAGGATGACGATCAGTTCCTGGGGTCCGATACCGACGAAATTCATCGCATTGAATTGTACGCGTCATGCGGAGGGGAACCCAATCGCGCCGCCGCGGGTACGAGAAAGCCGCCCTCGCAGCGAAGGCGGCCCTTGCTCTTCGAAGCGCCGGTTTACTCGTCCTCGAGCCCCAGGTCCTTCAAGTAGTCGACCGCATCCTGGACGGTGGCGATCTTCTCGGCGTCCTCGTCGGAGATTTCGAGCGTCTTGCCGTCCTTGCTGAACTCTTCCTCCATGGACATGATCAGCTCGACGAGGTCGAGGGAGTCCGCATTGAGGTCGTCCACGAAGGAGGCACTGGGCACCACTTGATCCTCATCGACGCCGAGCTGGTCGACGATGATCTTGCGCACACGTTCAAACACCGTTGCCACTGTTCATCTCCCTCTTCTCCGCAGCAGCGGGCGTGTCTTCGCGTTAGCTGGCGAGTGACAGGCTGACTGACCCCAGGACCCCGTTGACGAACTTCGCCGAGCTGTCGCTTCCGAAGCTCTTGGCAAGTTCGACGGCCTCATTGATGGCCGCCCGAATGGGCGCCCCATTATTCATGAGGATCTCTCGTATCGCAAGACGCAGGATGTTCCGGTCAACGGCACTCAACTGCTCGACGGGCCACTGCGGCGCCGCCTGCCGGATCACGTCATCGAGGCTTGCGCAGTGCTCGATCACGCCTTCGACCAACTCGCGCGCGAACGCCGCCTGCTGCTCGCTCAGGCTTTCCTCAACGGTCAGCCGTTCGAGTGTCAGAAGCGGGTCGTGGTGCGACACGTCGGATTCGTAGAGCGCCTGGAGCGCCGCGATGCGTGCCTTGCGACGAGGATTGTGCATGTCAGTACATCACCAGTCCGCCATCGACGGTCAGCACGTGGCCCGTGACGTATGCTGCTTCTTCTGAAGCGAGGAAGACTGCCGCCGGCGCGACATCGGCAGGCGTGCCGGTGCGCCCTACGGCCACCATCCGCGTGATCTCTTCGCGCTGCGCATCTGTCAGGTTCGCGGTCATCTCCGTATCGATGAATCCCGGCGCTATAACGTTCGCCGTAATGTTCCGGGAAGCGACCTCCTTGGCGATCGCTTTCGTCAGTCCAATCATACCTGCCTTGGCGGCGGAGTAGTTCGCCTGCCCAGCGTTTCCGACGATTCCCGCAACGCTGCTGATGGAGATGATGCGTCCCCACCGCTGACGCACCATGGGCCGCAACGCCGCCTTCGTGAGCGCGAAGGCACCCTTGAGATTCGTGTCGATTACGCGGTCCCACGCGTCCTCCGACATCCGGAGGATCAGGTCGTCAGCCGTCACGCCGGCGTTGTTGACCAGGATGTCGATGCGGCCGAACGCCGCGACGGTGCCTTCGATGAGCCGGGCCGCCGTCGCCGAGTCGGAGACGTCGCCGGCGAGCGTGATGGCGCGGCCCTCGCCGATCTCGCGGGCTGTCTCCTCGGCCGCCGCGGTGTTCAACGCGTAGTTGATCGCCACGTTCGCGCCGTGCGCTGCCAGCGCCAGCGAGACGGCCCGCCCGATGCCACGTGAGCCGCCCGTCACGAGCGCGGTCTTTCCGGTCAGGTCAAACAGTCTGTTCATGCGACCAGCGATGCTGCTCCGTTCACGTTGCGCGTCTCGACCCCGGGCGCGATGCGCTTGATGAGCCCCGTCAGCACGCGACCGGCTCCGATCTCGATGAATGCCGTCACGCCCTCCGCTGCCATGTACTCGACGCACTGGATCCAGCGCACCGGGTGCGTGAGCTGGAACACCAACTCATCGCCGATGGCCTCCGCGCTCGTCATGGCGTCGGCGGTCGCGTTCGCGACGAAGGGCACGCGCGCCTCGCGCAGACCGGCGCCAAGTACGGCTTGCCGCATCGGTTCGACGGCCGGTTGCATCAACGAGGTATGGAAGGCGCCGCCGACATCGAGCGGGATCGAGCGTTTGGCGCCCCGCGCGATCGCCAGGTCGCACGCCTTCGCAACGGCGTCCTTGAGCCCGCCGATGACGATCTGGCCGGGAGCGTTGATGTTGCAAAGCTCCGCGCCCGCCGTCGTGCAGACGTCGCGCGCGGCGTCTTCGTCGAGTCCGAGGATCGCCGCCATGCCGCCGGGCGTCGCATCGGCCGCGGCCTGCGTCACCTTGCCACGCGTCTCGACGAGTCGCAGTCCCGCGTCGAAGTCGAGCGCGCCCGCCGCGCAAAGCGCGCTGTACTCGCCCAGACTATGCCCCGAAACGAAGGCAGGGTCTTCGGTGAGGAGGCCCTCCGCGCGCGCGACCGCGAGGAGCGCCATGCTGGTCAGGTAGATGGCCGGCTGTGCGTTGAACGTCTTCCCCAGCTCGTCATCCGGACCTTCGAAGCAGAGCCGCGAGATCGGGCGCTCGAGGACGTCGTCGGCGTGGTCGTACAGTTGGCGCGCGACGGGAAACTGTTCGTATAGGTCGCGCCCCATACCCGCCTCCTGGGAGCCCTGGCCCGGAAAGACCCATGCCTCAGACATGGGCCGCTCGGATGACGGGCGCAGGATCGGGCGTGGTTGGCAAGCTTACTCGGATTCCTTGGCCGCGCCGATCTCGACGGCGTTCGCGCGCTTGTAAAAGCCGCACGTCGGGCAGGCGGTGTGGGGCAGCCGGGCGGACCGGCACTGGGGGCAGCGCGTGAGGCCGGCCGGCTTCAGCGCCAGGTGGCTGCGGCGCTTGCCCTGGCGGGCTTTCGGGTATTTACGCTTTGGCAGTGGTGGCAAGAGACAGTCCTCTTCCTTCGTTCGAATCAGCGCGCAGTCTAGCAGGTCTGGTCGTTAGACGGCGTCGCCATCGAAGGTGCAACGCCGGCGTCCCCCCTCAGCGCGAGCGGGGCGCCGCTCAGCCCAGCTTGAGGTCCTTCAGGGCCGCCCAACGGTCGTCGATTTGCTCGCGGGTACACCTGTGTTCGGACCCCGCGATCTCCTCGCCGCAGACCGGGCAGAGGCCGCGGCACGCATCCTCGCACAACGGCGCGATCGGCACAGACATCGCCCAGTACTGCGCGATCGGCTCGGCGAGATCGAGCATGTGGTGCGCATCGATGCGGTACGCATCCTCTACGCCCTCCGGCGCGTCGACGCGGCCGCCGCCATCGACGTCGATCGTCGGGATGTACTCCTCTTCGAATCCGATGTTGACGGGATACCGCACGTCTTTCAGACAGCGGCTGCACTGCGCTGTTTGTTCGCCGGAGATCTGCGCGCGTACGAAAATGCCATCCGGCGTGCGGTCGAAGCGCGCGCGGCCGCTGACACGGTGACGCTCGCCTTCGACCACGACGTCGTCATCGATGACGTATTCGCGCATCGCGCCGGTATGCTCTTTGAGCATGGAGGCGACATTAAATTGCATCTGCGGGCCTCCTCAGGGGGTAGCTACAGCGTACCGAGCGGCCGACAAAGGCCGCAATTCTGCGGGCTATTGCCCGCAAGGCGCGCCGGCGGGCTATAATCGCTGTCAACGTCCGCGGGATTCTGACAACAAAACTGCAACTTCCTCGACTGCCGCTGACGGCCGCGTTTCGCGCCGCTCTCACGTGTTCGGGAAGGCAAGGATGCACGCAACACTTTCGATGCCATCGTTAGCAGAACTCTGGGGCCTGCAAGAAATCGACAGCGCGCTCGATACGCGCCGCGCGTCGCTCGATGATGCACGCGCGCGTATCGGCGACACGGAAGAGATCGTTGCACTGCGAGCGCGCGTCGAAGATCTGAAGGCGGCGTCGCGCAACGCGCAGTCGGCACAGAAGGACATTGAACTGGAAGCCGACGATCTCAAGTCGAAGATCGAGCCGGCAGAACAAAAGCTGTATGGCGGCACGGTCCGCAATCCACGCGAACTGAGCGACTTGCAGGCGGACATCGCGCAGCTCAAGCAGCATCTCTCCGCCGTCGAGGACCGCGACCTGGAGGCCCTCACGGCATCGGAGAAGGCGGACAACGAGTTGCGCGAAGCCACCGCCGAACTGGAATCCCTCGAAGCCGCCTGGCGGGAGGAACAGGCGGAGCTGCGCGAGCGCATCGACCGGCTATCGGCTGAGATCGCAATCTACGAGCGGCAGCGCAAAGAGCACGCCGCGGACATCGAGCCGGACCTGGTGAAGACCTACGAGCACGTACGCAGGGCGCACCAGGGGAGGGGAGTTGCCAGACTCGACCGGAATCTGTGCCTGGGATGCCGGATCTCGCTTCCGGTGAGCACCGTCAACCGCGCCCGCGCGGGCGCTGTGGTCGTGCAATGCCCGAACTGCGAACGCATTTTGTACGCGTGACATGAAGGCGGTCGGATACTTCCGAGAGGCGCCGGAGTGCGGCCAGACGCTTGCTCAGCAGAACAAGCTCTTCCTGGAGTTCTGCGATCGCGAAGGCTACGAGGTCGCGGGCACGTTCGCCGATGGCGCTTCGTCCAACGGGCGGGCGCCGGGGTTCCGCCAACTCGTCGCGTTCCTGCGCGAGCGCGAAGGCGCCTTCCACGTCGTCGTGGTGCCGAGCATGGAGACGCTCGGCGGCGACGTGAGGGACGCGGCCGTGCGCTATTTCCAGATCGAAGGACTCGGCGCGCAACTCGCCTCGATGGACGGTACCGCCGATGCGTCGGCCGGACTGCTCTCGGCGTGGACCACGCACGACGACGGCAACAAGCTCAGCGACCGCGTGCGCGCGGCGATGCGACGCAAAGCCGTGAAGGGCGAAGTGCTCGGCCGGCCGCCGTACGGTTATAAGGTCGGCAACCGGCGGCGCCTGGAGCTGATCCCGGAAGAGGCAGTCGTCGTGCGTTACATTTACCGTCTCTACCTGCATGAGAGCATGGGCATCCGCCTGATCGCCCGGCGCCTGAACGAAGAAGGCCTGAAGACGCGGCGCGGCGGCAACTGGAGCATGGTGAGTATCCGCGACATCTTGCGGAACCGCGCCTATCTCGGCACGTACTCCCGGTTCGGCGTCCGCGTGCCCGGCAGCCATCCGTCGCTTGTCGCCAACGACGACTTCAAGCTCGTGCAGGACCGGCTCAACGCGCGTCGCACGAGTTATTCGCCGCGCGTGACGTCGCAGTTCCTGCTGTCCGGCATGGCGCACTGCGGCTACTGCGGCAACAAGCTGATCGGCGTCAGCCGCAAGCAGACCTGGAAGCGCAAGAGCGGCGAACGCGTCGAGAACTCGTACCGCTATTACCAGTGCGAGTCGCGCACGAACCAGAGCGTCTGCAGCTACCACACGCGCCGCGCCGAAGATCTCGAGGCGGAGGTACGCGCGTCGATCGAGACGTCCGTCCGCGAGGGGCACGGCCTGCCGCCGGCCGCGAACGAGGCATCGCTTGTGGCGGATAAGGAGCACGAACGTGAGCGCCTGGCCTCCCGCGTCCGCGCCGTCGACAAGCGGCTGGAAGGCTACGTGGAGGCAGCCGTCAAAGGACGTCTGACGAAGGAGAAGATGCACGAGTTGAGCGTTGCCGCCGCCTCGGACAGGCTCCGCCTCGAAGACGCGCTGGAACTCGTAGAGCGTCGCATAACCGATCGCGAGCACGCGTCCGATCGCAAGCAGACGCGCGAGCGCGATGTAGCGCGCCTCGTGCGCGAGTGGAGCGACCTGCGCTTTGCGGAGCGCCAGAACGCCCTGCGCGAAGCGGTCTCCCGCGTGACGGTTTCCGACGATCGCATCGACGTCACGCTGCGCCCCTAACGGTGGCCGCCAAGAGCATCACCGTCGCCGCAACCGCGCCCGATGTGCTCACCCGGCTCGCCGCCGCTGCCGACAGCATGGAGCAGGCGCCCCTGCAGAACGGCACACGCGTCCGGCTGTCCATGAAGGGGGCCAGCGTCGGGCTCAACGTGTACCCATCGAAGGACGGCGGCGCCAAGGTCGTCTTCGACCGCGCCGACGCGCCGGAAGCTGATGCGATCGCGGCGCTGCTCGAAGGCGCGCCGTCGGCGGCGAAGACGCGCAAGCCGGCGGGGACGACGATCGAACCCGTGCTACCCGAGGCGCGGGCATGGATCGGCAGCGACGAGAGCGGCAAGGGCGACTACTTCGGGCCGCTGGTCGTCGCGGCCGTGGCGCTGACGTTCGATAACTGGCGCGTGCTGCAGGCGCTCGGCGTGCAGGACAGTAAGAGCCTGTCCGACTCGCGGTCGGCTTCGCTCGCCGCGCAGATGCGCACGGCGTTCCCGAACAAGGTGGTCGTCGTCGGCAACCGGCGCTACAACGAGTTGTGGGAAGAGATGGGCAGCGTCAACCGCCTGCTCGCCTGGGCGCACGCGCGCGCCATCGAAGACGTCATTGAGCTTGCACCGGCGTCGACGGTGGCCGTCGCCGACCAGTTCGGCGATGAGTCGCTGATCCGCAACGCGCTGATGCGGAAGGGGCGCGAACTGCAACTCGTGCAGATGCACCGGGCCGAGCGTGATCCTGCGGTGGCGGCGGCTTCGATCCTGGCGCGGGCGGAGTTCCTGCGCCGGCTCGACGCGCTATCGCGCGAGGCAGGCGTGCGACTCGCGAAAGGCGCATCTGCCGCGGTCGAGGCTACGGCGCGGGCGTTCGTGCAGCAGCGCGGCCGCGAAGCGCTGCGCGACGTGGCGAAGGTACACTTCCGCACGACGTCAAAGCTGTGAGCGCAGGGCTTCAGGCGTGATTCGCACACGATATAATGAGGGGCCAGCGGGCCGGGTGGCCGCTCCCGCAAGGGAGAGGAAAGTCCGAACTCCAAAGGGCAGGGTGCCCGCTAACGGCGGGGCGTCGCGAGGCGACGGAAAGTGCCACAGAAACATACCGGCCGTTTCGGCGGTCAAGGGTGAAATGGTGCGGTAAGAGCGCACCGGCGTCGCGGAGACGCGGCGGCCGGGCAAACCCCACCCGGAGCAAGGCTACATAGGGGACCGTGTCCTGACCGAAGGTCAGGCCTAAGGACGGCCCGTCCGAGCGTCCCGGGTCAGCCGCTTGAGCCGCGTGGCAACGCGCGGCCCAGATAGATGGTCACCGTCCGCTTTTGGCGGACACAGAATTCGGCTTACAGGCCCGCTGGCATCTCCTCCCCCGCCCTTCGTCTGAGCCCGAACACCGTCGCACACCCGGCTTCGCTCCGTGCGCAGCAGAGAGTTATATTTCGCGGCATGTCGCTCGATGAAGCTGACGCCCCGGCACGTTCGGCACCCGATCAAGGGCACGTCGCCGCGTCCGCCGACGACGCGAGCGTCGTCGCCGCGTTGCGGGCGCGGGACGAAGCCACCTTTGCGATGCTCCTCGAACGCTACAACAATTCGCTGCTGCGTCTCGCGATGACCTATCTGCATGACCAGGCGTCGGCGGAAGAGGTCGTGCAGGATGCGTGGATCGGGCTGCTCGAGAGTCTCGATCGGTTCGAGGGGCGGTCTTCGCTGAAGACGTGGCTCTTTCGCATTCTGGTCAACTGCGCGCGTGCCCGGGCGCGCAAGGACGCCCGCACGATCCCCTTCTCCGCCGCCTTTCGTCCCGAGGAGTTGGACGCGGGAGAGCGCACAGGCCGTTTCGTTCCCGACTGGGTGCCCGTCCTGGGCGGGCACTGGGTACGGCCGGTGGCGCAATGGCAGGACGATCCGGAGCACCGGGCGCTTGCCCACGAGACGCGCGCGCACATCCAGCGCAGCATCGACGAACTGCCCCCGGTGCAGCGCGAAGTGATCATGCTGCGCGACGTGGCCGGCTTCGACGCGCACGAGGTCTGTAATGTCCTGGGACTCACGAACACTAACCAGCGGGTCATCCTGCATCGCGCCCGGACGAGCGTGAGGCGAGCGCTGGAGCGCCATTTCGCGGAGGCAAGGGCTTGAGGGATGCCGCGCCGATCAAGTGCCGCGAACTCGTCGAACTGGTCACGGACTACGTCGAGGGGGCGCTATCGCCAGGCGCGCGCGCGCACTTCGAGGCGCATCTGCGGGGCTGCCCGTGGTGCACGCGATACCTGGAGCAGATGCGCAGGACGATCGAAATGACCGGCCGCCTGCGCGAGGAGGATCTCTCGCCCGCCATGCGCACGACGCTGCTCGCCGCGTTTCGCGCCTGGGGCGCCGGCGCATTGTAAAGCGTGTTCGCGAACGCGGAAGATGATCGCCCACGACTGTAACGCGCTGGCTCCGCGCAACACTATAGAATCACGTTTCGGTGCGGAACGTCAGCGTAACGCAGGAGGTGCAGGATGACCGTACAGACCGTGGACCAGGCCAAGGCCGAACAATTCGCCGGCACCGTGGTCGGCGCGTTGAACAGCGCGTTCACCACGCTGATGATCAGCGTCGGACAGCGCACGGGGCTCTTCGACACGATGGCGACCTTGCCGCCATCCACGAGTGAAGAGATCGCGAAAGCGGCCGGCCTCGACGAACGCTACGTGCGCGAGTGGCTCGGCAGCATGACGGTCAGCCGTTTCGTGCAGCACGATCCGGCGAAGGGCACGTACTTCTTCCCGCCGGAGCACGCCGCATCGCTCACGCACGCCGCCGGCCCCGGGAACCTCGCCAGCTTCGCGGAGTTCCTCGCGCAGATGGGCAAGGTCGAAGACGAGGTCGTTGAAGCGTTTCAGAAGGGCGGCGGCGTCCCGTACTCGAAATTCGACAGGTTCCAGGAGTTGATGCGGCAGGAAAGCGCACAGGTCTTCGACGCCACGCTTCTCGATGTCACGCTGCCGCTCGTCGAGGGGCTCCCCGACAAGCTCAAGTCAGGCATCGACGTCGCCGATGTCGGCTGCGGCGCCGGCCACGCGATCAACGTCATGGCGCGGGCCTTCCCGAACAGCCGCTTCACCGGCTACGACTTCTCGGAGGAAGGGGTCGCGTTCGGCCGCGCCGAGGCGAAGGAATGGGGCCTCGCCAACGCGAAGTTCGAAGTGAAGGACGTGGCGAACCTCGATGGATCGACGAAGTTCGATCTGATCACCGTCTTCGACGCGATCCACGATCAGGCGCAGCCTCGAAAAGTGCTCAAGGGCATCGCCGACTCGCTGAAGCCCGGCGGCACCTTCCTCTGCGCAGACATCGCGGGTGACAGCAACCATGCGGGCAACATGGAACACCCGATGGGGCCGGCGCTGTACGCCATCTCGACGTTCCACTGCATGACGGTGTCGCTGGCACTCAATGGCGAAGGACTGGGCACGATGTGGGGCCAGCAGAAGGCGCGCGAACTGTTCCGTGAAGCGGGCTTCACGTCTATCGAAGAGAAGATGGTCGAAGGCGACATCCTCAACGTCTACTACGTGTGCAGGAAATAAGCGCTCGCGGAGCGCCAGTCACTTCAATGGAGGCAACAACCATGTTTGGCAGCGTATTCAAGATGCAGGCGAAGTCGGGAAAGAAGCAGGATCTCATGAGCCTGATGATGGACGACAGCCGGACGCCACCGGGCGCTCGCGCGTTCTACCTCTATGACACCGGCGGCGACGAGGTGTGGGGCGTAGCGGTCTTTGACGACGAGAAGACGTACCGCGCCAACGCCGAATCGCCCGGCCAGGACGCCGAGTACCGGAAGATGCGTGACCTGCTCACCGCCGACCCGGAGTGGCACGACGGCACGATCCAGGCCTGGCCGGGTAACAAGTAGCTGACCGTCGCACGCCTCGGCAGCGCATGCGTTTGCGACGGCGCTCCTCCTCCCCCACAATGACGCGTTGGTTGGAGGAGGAGGGTCAGCTTTTCATGCTCAAATTCATCATCATCTCGGCCATCGTCATGGCTGCGCTCGCCCTCGGCGGTTGCGGCGACGACGACGGCAACGGCGACAACGGGAACGATCCGCAGGCCACCGGCGCCGACGCCGGAAACTCGTCCTCGCCGTCGGGGACGGGAGGCGAGAGCGTCGAAGGCATCAACGCGCACGCGCCTGCCGACGGCATACCGCCGCTCGATGACTCGCTCGAAGTGCAGACCACCGACGGCGGCCTGCGCTACATCGACGAGGTTGTGGGCGACGGTGCGGAGATCGAAGACGGACAAGTTGCCACCGTCCACTACACCGGCTGGCTCACGGACGGCACCATGTTCGACACTTCGCGGGATCCGGGAGGAGCGGCGTTCCAGTTCCCGGTCGGGGCCGGTCGGGTAATCGCCGGTTGGGACGAAGGCGTCGGATCGATGAACGTCGGCGGCAAACGGCGGCTCATCATACCCGCCGATCTCGGGTACGGAGATCGCGGTTCGACGAGCGGTTCCATTCCGCCTGGCGCCGTGCTCATCTTCGATGTCGAAGTCCTGGCGGCGCAGTAACGCGTGCCGTTCGGATTTGGGCGCAAGAAGACAAGGAGCAGCACCGGCATGGCAGATGCAGTGACGACGCCGAGCGGCCTCAAGTACGTCGACGAAGTCGTCGGTGGCGGCGATACCCCCGCGAAGGGCAAGAAGGTACGCGTGCATTACACCGGCCGCCTCACCGACGGCAAGAAGTTCGACAGTTCCGTCGACCGCGGCGAGCCCTTCGAATTCACGATCGGCGTCGGGCAGGTGATCAAGGGTTGGGATGAAGGCGTCATGAGCATGAAGGTCGGCGGCAAGCGCCAACTCATCATCCCGGCGGACCTGGGGTACGGCGCCCGTGGCGCTCCCGGCGCCATTCCGCCGGACGCCGAGCTGATCTTCGATGTCGAACTGCTGGGAGTCGCGTAGCGGCTAGAGCGTCGAATCCAGGAACGCCGATACCGCATCGTTGAAGGCTTGCGGCTGCTCGAAATATGCCGAGTGGCCGCTTTCTTCGATCACGTGATAGCGCGATCCGGCGACGGCGCGATGGCACCGCTCGATGATGTCCGGCGGTGTGATCGCGTCGTAGCGCCCGACGAGGAACAGCACCGGGAAGTCCGCATCCGCCAGCCGCTCAGCCGAGCTGCCGCGATAGCCCGCAATCGGCGCCAGGAAGTCCTTCGGGCGCGGCGGATTCAGCCGCCCGATCGAGCGGTACAGGAAGTCGAGGTGCGCCGCGCGTTCCTTGAGCTGCGGCGAGACCGCGCGCTGCATCAGCGTCAGCCGCCCGGCGTCTGACTCGCGGTGCGCGTCCTGAAGCTCGCGCACCCCGTCGTCCACGGCGCCGCCCGTCGTGCCGGCCAGGACCAGGGCCCTGCAGCGGCCCGGATTGCGCAGCGAGAAACCGACGGCCGTCCGCCCGCCCATCGACTGGGCGACGATGCGGACTTCATCGATGCCGAGCAGGTCGAGGAGTTCGCGCAGGTCTTCGTGGAACATGCGCCGTCCCAGTTTTGCCTCGCCCTCGCCGTCCCGGGAGAGGCCGAAGGCCCGATGATCGAAGGTGATGCAGCGGAAGCGCTTCGAGAACAAGGGTATCTGCTGCCACCAGCTCAGATGATTGCCGCCGGCGCCATGCGCGAAGACCAGCGCCGGTCCGGAGCCGTGCGACTCGTAATAGAAGTCGATGCCGTTGATGAGGGCAAAGGGCATGCAGGGATTCTAGGCAGGCCAGCGCGGAGGCAAAAGAAATCGCGAGCGGCGGGGCGCTCGCGATGCCTACGGTGTTGGTGGAGGGCCGAGACGCTTTGTGTGCTGAATGTCTGAGCGTCCCGGCCCCGGAAGTCCCTAACGTGCAGGAGGTAACCACACGTTTGAAGCCCTACGCCGTCATCATAGGCAGGCGGTATTAAACGGCTGTTAAAGAGGGCATAACATTACATTGCGGGTTCGTGTGATTTCTTGACAACGATCACGCCGCCGGCGCCAACTCGTTTCGCTCGATCAGCCCTGCCAGCGCCGCGACGACGTGAGCGCTGTAGCGCGTGCCGGCGCCGTCCCGCAATTCGGCCATCGCGGCTTCGAGCGACATGGCGGGCCGGTAACTCTGCGGCGTCGTCAGCGAATCGAGCACGTCGGCGACCCGGCAGATCATTGCGGCGAGCGGGATCTGGGGCTCGCGCAGGCCGCGCGGGTAGCCGCCGCCGTCCGGCTGCTCGTGGTGCGCCGCCGCGCAGTCGACGATCGGCTGCGGCAGCACCCGCTCGAGGATGGCCGCGCCCATGCCGGGATGCAGGTGGACATGCTCGGCCTCGTGCTCGTCCAGGCGCCCCGGCTTCTTGAGCACGCCCAGGTCCACGCCCATCTTGCCGATGTCGTGCAGCAGTGCCCCGATCCGCACCTGCTCCGCGGCCTCGCCTTCCATGCCGAGCGCCCGGGCGATCGCGGCTGCGTACTCCGCCGTGTTCACGCAGTGGCGGAAGCTCTCCTCGTCCCAGACGCGCATGGCGTGCGTGAGCGCCTCGACGGCATGGATCACCGGGATGCGCTGTGGCTGGTCACTCATCGGCACTCCCTGTTCTGCAGTTGGTATCGGCCGCATGCGGTGCAGGGGGCAGGCCCGGTTCGAACTTAGGGAAAACGCGTACGGCGCTTCGACCGTGCGATGAGTGCGCGGTAAGCTCTCCGCGCAGCCACGAGGGAGCAGCACGTGAAGATCACCGAAGTCAAAACGAGGCGCTTCGTCTTCAACCACGAAGACCATCCGTTCCACCCGACGTGGCGTCCCTTCGCGGAGCGTCACCAGGACGTGATGGTCGTCGAGGTCCACACCGACGAAGGCATCACGGGCATCGGCGCGGGTGGCGTGCTGACGCGGCTGAACACCGCCGCCGGCCTGTTCGTCGGTCGCGACCCGCTCGCGATCGAAGAGCACTGGCACCTGCTGCGTGGCATCGCGAACTTCATGGGCCGCCCGTGGCCGATCGAGATCGCGCTGTGGGACATCGCCGCGAAGAAGGCGGGCGTGCCGCTCTACAAGCTGCTGGGCGGCAAGAACGACAAGCTGCTGGCCTACTGCTCGACGGGCGAGATCCACGGCCTGGAGCAGCGCGTCGAGGATGTGCTGCGGATCCGCGAGATGGGCTTCAAGGCCGTGAAGCTGCGCTTCCACAACCCCGACTGGCGTATCGACCTGAAGACGCTCGACGCCGTGCGCAAGGCGGTCGGTGACAGCATGACGATCATGGTCGATGGCAATTGGGGCTGGTACCTGCCCGGCGACCGTCGCGTAGGCGCCTGGGACCGCAAGACCGCGCGCGCCGTCGTCAGGGCGCTGGAGGACTACGACGTCTTCTGGATCGAAGAGCCGTTGTACGCCTACGACTACGACGGCCTCGCCGAAGTGCGCGCGAACACGACGGTGCGCGTGGCCGGCGGCGAGTTGAACGCTGGACTGCACGAGTTCCAGGTGTACTTCGACAAGGGCTCGTTCGACGTGTACCAGCCGGACTGCACGTTCGCCGGCGGCATCACCGTAGCGAAGAAGGTCGCCGGCATGGCCGAGGCGGCGGGGCTCCTGTTCGCGCCGCACACGTGGACGAACGGCCTGGGCCTGGCGGCGAACCTGCAGGTCGCCGCGTCCGTGTCGAATTGCCCGTTCATCGAGTTTCCGTACGACCCGCCGAACTGGATACCCGAGTACCGCGACTTCATGCTCACCGAGCCGATGACCATCGATACGGACGGCTACCTGCACGTGCCGGACAAGCCGGGTCTTGGCGTCGAACTGGACGAAGAGCGGCTACGATCGATTGAGCGTGTCTAAACGCCGTTTTTCGAAACGCGTCATCTTCTTCATCGCCGGCGTTGCGGGGTTCCTGACGTTCGTGCTGTCGATCGCGGCATGGGCGGCGTTCAGCGGCGATGCCGGATCGCAGCGGGGCGTCGTGCTTCGCAACGTGACGGGCCTCACGACGGACGTCACGCTCGCTGACGGCCGGACGGCGCGCATCGAGCGCGACGATGAAGCGACGTTCGTCGTGCGGCGCGAGGAGTTTCCTTCCGTGATCCGCGTGACGTCGGCCGCGGGCGCTCCGGTGCTCGAACGCGAGATCGCGTGGGAGTTCCTCGCGGCGGCGGAGTTCCGCGTCTCGTTCGACGAGAACGGCTTCTTCCCGACCACCATCGTGCGCTCGACGCCCGTGCGCACCAGCGCGTCGCCCTGATCGGAGGCTCGTATGCCCGCCCTGCTGTTTAACGACGCGGTCCTGCTCGACGGCACCGGCGCCGAGCCGCGCGGCCGCTCCAGCGCGCTCGTCGAGGATGGACGCATCGCCCGTATCGACGCCTCGGGGGCGATCGATGCGCCTGTGGGTGCGCGAGTCATCGACTGTGGCGGCCGCACGCTCATGCCCGGACTCACCGACGCGCACGTGCATTTCGGCCTGACCGACGATGGCACGCGCACGCCGGAAAGCCACGTCTCGTACGTGTTGAAGGTGGTCGAGAACATTCGCATCGCGCTCGATGAGGGGTTCACGACCGTGCGCGACGCCGGCGGCCTCGATCCCGCATACGCGCTGGCCGTCGAACAGGGACAGATCCCGGGGCCGCGCATCCTGCCCTCAGGGTCATTCCTCTCGCAGACCGGCGGCCACGGCGACCAGCGCTTCCGCTTCGACGACGAGGCGCCGCCATCGATCCCCGGCCTGGTCGCCCATAGTGAGATCTGCGACAGCCCGGACGACGTGCGCCGCGCCGCGCGCAAGCAGATCCGCCGCGGCGCCACGCAGGTCAAGCTGATGGCGTCCGGCGGCATCATGTCGCCCAATGACCCGCTCGAAAGCCTCCAGTTCTCCGTCGAGGAGATGGCGGCGGCGGTCGCCGAGGCGCGGTCCTTCGGCACGTACGTCATGGCGCACACGCACACGTCCGGCGCGATGAATCGCGCGCTCGATGCCGGCGTGCGGTCATTGGAGCACGCAAGCATGCTCGATCAAGCGACGGCTCGGCGCATCGCGGAGCAGGACGCGTACATCGTCCCGACGCTGGTCATCTTCGAGATCCTTTCGCGGTCGGACCGGATCCCCGAGTTCAGCCGCAGCAAGCTCGAACTGGTGCGGCGCGAGGCGGCCGCGAGCGTACGCGTCGCGCTCGATGCGGGCGTGCGCATCGCGTCCGGGTCGGACCTGCTCGGGCCATCGCAGCGCCGGCGTGGGAACGAGATCGTCGAGAAGGCGAAGCACATGGGCGCCATGGCGGCGATCGTCAGCGCGACGAAGACGAACGCGGAACTCTTCCGCATGGCGGACCGCATCGGTACGGTCGAAGCAGGCAGGGAAGCGGACCTGATCGTCGTAGACGGCGACGTCGGCGGAGACGTTGGCGCGCTGGTCGATGCGCGGAATGTCGTGCTGGTCGTGAAGTCGGGCGAGATCGTGAAGGACGCGCTCTAGAGGGCAGCCCCGCCTGTTCGAGCCGCTGGCGCATCTTCTCTTCACTCATGAAGCCGTAGTGCAGCGCCGCAAGATTGCCCTCGCGGTCGATGAAGAAGCTGTCGGGCAACCCCTGCAGCAGGTACTGGTTGTACACCGAGCCGCTGCGGTCGAGCAGCATGGGCACCGAGATGCCCAGGTCGTCGAAGAACGCCCGCGCGTCCTCCTGGTTGTCCTGGTAGTTGACGGCGAGCACCTCGAGGCCTTCGTCGCGCTTTTCATCGTAGAGTTTCTGGATGTCCGGCAGTTCGTCGCGGCACGGGCGGCACCACGTTGCCCAGAAATTCACGAAGACGACCTTGCCCCGCAGATCGCTGAGCTTGACGATCTCGCCGTCTGCGTCACGCAGGGCGAAGTCGGGCGCCGGCGCGCCCAAGGTGGGGCTGCGGCCGTCGAGCGCGCCCAGCCCGGGGTCATCCGGCTCGCCCGTCGCCTCGCCGGTCGGCGGCGCGATGATTTCGGGGCTGTCGCCGTCATCGGCGCGGCCGGCGCGCACGGCCAGAAAGACGCCGCCCAGCACCGCCAGCAGCACGATGGCCAACGCGGCGCGCGCGACGGGACGCTCGGTGATCGGCGGCGATTCACGTCCGGATTGCATACCTAACTCTAACGCTCGGCGTGTCGTGCGAGCAGAGCCCATCGACGTGATGCCCAGGCGCCCGGACAACGGGGCGTCGATCGAGCGCACCCGCGATCCGCGCCTTGACTTCGATCCGGCGGCGATTCAGGCTTCAGTGCGCATGAGCCACCGCGCTGGATGGGCCGCACTATGACCGACCGTCGCCTGGAGCCGACCTGCAGGGAATGCGGCCGCCCGCTGTCGTTCCACGCCGGCGAGACGCGCCCCGCGCGCTGCGAGCAGTGCTTCGACGACTTCCTGCGCGCCCGCGACGTCGAATTCCTGTCGAGCTATGCCGAGCTGGGGGTGACGAGCCGCCGCACGATCGCCGAGACGTGCTTCCGGGCGCTGGCGATGGACAATCCGCAGCACCGCAAAGTGCTGGCGATGAACATCATGGAGCAGTACGTCCACACGGCCGGCGACCTCATCGGGCTGTATGCCGCGCTCAAGCAACGCGGCCGCGAGCCGATCATGCGCGCGTTCCTCGACTTCAAGCTCGACCACGCAACGGCGATCGCGTTCTTCCGCGAGATCGCGAGCACGCCGGCGCCGGAGCTGCTCGCGTCGCTTGGCTTACCGATGCCGGAAGGCGTGGCCGCGCGCTGCCCTTCGCTGTCGAAGAGCGACGTGAAGGACCTGAAGCGGGCGATGGATCAGATGCTCTACGACCTCGCCTACACCGTGAATCCCGGCGAGAGCGCCGCGCTCGCGCTGGCGCAGATGGCCGGCGAGAGCCGCATCGGTCCGGCGCTCGCCAACCAGTCGATGTGGCTCGACAACGTCGGATTGCGCAAGGACCAGGTCGCTTCGTTCTCGCTCGACGAGAGGCGTCGGACGATCAACATCACGGCGATCACGGTCGACGAGAAGAAACTCGAGAACGTGATCAGCACGATCAACGCGATGACGCGCGCGGCGCAGAATCTCATCTACGCAGTCCTCACCATGTACCAGGAGGACGACCGCGTGAAGGAGAAGCCGCGCGCCGCCAAACCGCCCGTCAAGCGCTGACATTCGCCCGCGCGCGGCGCCCCAAGTACACTCGCTGCCATGGACGAAGGCTCGATTACCGACGTTCCCGGCATCCGCGTCGGGCACTGGACTGATCTCGACGCGATCACGGGATGCACCGTCGTGCTGCCGGACGCGCCCGCGATCGCTGGCGTCGATGTGCGCGGCGCCGCGCCCGGTACGCGTGAGACGGACGTGCTGCGTTCGGGCAACCTCGTGCAGCACGTGCACGGCATCGTGCTGGCGGGCGGCAGCGCCTTCGGCCTCGATGCCGCGACGGGCGTCGTGCGCTACCTCGTCGAGCGCGGCGTCGGCTTCGCATTCGGCGAGAGCGTGATCCCAATCGTGCCCGCGGCGATCCTCTTCGACCTGAGCATCGGACGCGCGGACCGGCGTGCCGACGCCGATGCCGGCTATGCTGCCGCCGAGAACGCCGGATATCAGTGCGATGAAGGCAGCGTGGGCGCCGGCACCGGCGCGACCGTCGGCAAGGCACACGGCCCTGCGCGCGCGATGAAGGGCGGCATCGGCACGGCGAGCGAGCAGAGCGCCTCCGGGCTCATCTGCGGCGCGCTGGCGGCGGTCAACGCGTCTGGCGAGGTCATCGAGCCGCGTGACGGTCGCGTGCTGGCCGGCGCACGTGGCGACGACGGTGCGATCGACGAGACGACGGAAGCGCTGCGGGAGGGCCGGTTCTGGCGGCCCGAGATGCCCGACGGCAACACGGTGCTCGTCGTGGTCGCCACGAACGCCGCGCTCACGAAGGAGCACGCGAACCGGCTCGCCACGGTCTGCCACGACGGCATCGCGCGCGCCGTGCGTCCCGCGCACACGCCCGGCGATGGTGACGTCGTGTTCACGCTCGCGACGGGCGAGCACGCGCTCGCGGACTACGACTACCGCGTCGTCGAAGCGCTTTCTACGCGCGCCGTCGAACGGGCGATTGTGCGCGGCGTCATGCAGGCCGCGACGCTTGGCGGCATCCCTTCGGCGCGCGATCTCGTCACCGAATAGCGCACACACTGCGCGCATCCCTCGGCCCGCCGATGCGTGCTTGCCTGGCGTTTCGCTACGCCGCTCGGCAGGCTCATTGGTTTGCGCACCGACGGCGCCAGACGTGCGCTGTTCCCGTTGCGATATCGCCGACATTCGCACGATCGCGGATGTAACGGTGATCGCCGATCGCGGCCCGCACGCTGGGCGCGACGAATTGTTGGGAAGTCAGCCTGGAGGGAACATGGCACATTCACATGACTCACACGCTCATCGTGATGTTGAGGTCGTCGAAGGATCGGGTTTTGGCGCCGGCATGATGATCGGCGCCGCGACGATCCTCGTCGTCGCAGTGCTTGCGATCGTCCTGCTCGTCGCACAGCCGTGGGACGACGACGCGAACGTGACGCCGAACGTCCCGGACGTGACCGACGACAGCGGCGGCGGTGGGGGTGGTACGGACGGCGGCACGAGCGACGGCGGCGGCACCGGCGGTAGCGACGCCGGCGGAGGCACGGACGGCGGTGTCGAACCGCCCGCGCCGTAGAGCACCGAGATGGCCGCGCTGCTGATCCTCTTGCTGCTGGTCTTGCTCTTCGGCGGGCTCGGGGTGTTCGTCGCGAAGGCGTTCTTCATCGCGCTTGCGGTGGTGCTGATCGCCGGCATGCTGGCAGGAGGCACGCTCGCGCGGCGCGTATAACAAGCCGGGTGGACGGCAGACCGGAAGGAAGAGGCTCGCGAAATGCGGGCCTCTTCGGCGTCTAGGGACAGGACGACGGCTGTTCGAACGCCCAATCGAAGAGGCGCTCCGCATCCGTATAGCGGTCGTCGCTGCTCATCAACGAAGCGATAATGCGCCGCCCGTCGCGTGTGGCCGAAGCGACGATCGTCTGCTTCGATTCCTCGGTGAAGCCGATCTTCACCCCGTCGGCGCCATCGTACTCCGTGAGGAAGGCGTTTCCGTTCCAGACTTCGGGCCCGTCCCAGCGCGGTTGCCACGATATCGTCGAGACGATGCGCCGCAGGTCGGCGTTCTGCATCACGTAGCGCGCCAGGATCGCCATGTCATAGGCGCTCGAGTGCAGTCCCTCTTCGTACAGCCCGTGCGCGTTCGTGAAGTTCGTGTCGTCGAGCGCGAGCGACTTCGCCTTTTCGTTCATCAGTTCGACGAACGCTTCTTCGCTGCCGCTGATCCCCTTCGCGATCGCCATCGCCGCGTCGTTGCCGGACGGCAGCAAGAGTCCGTACAGCAGGTCGAGCAGCGAGAGTTGCATGCCCGGCTCAAGCCCCATGATCGTCGATCCGGTCGCCTCGTGCAGCGCCAGCCCGTCGATGTCCGACGTGATCATCATGTCGACGCCGGCCTGGTCGGTCGCGACGGCGGCGGTCATGAGCTTGGTCAGGCTTGCCGGCGGAAAGCGGCCGTGGGCATCGCGCCCGAAGATCACGGCGCCGCACGCGCCTTCGATCGCGGCGATGTACCGCGCGCTGATGAACGGGAAGCCGTCGGGTTCCCGCGCCGACGCGGCCGGTCGCGGGTTCGGCGCCGCGCGGGCGATGCTCGGAGCGACGGATGCGCCGAGGGTGGACGAAGCACAATCCACGACGCAGGCCTCGGTCGCGAGGCGATCGGCGTAGATCGAACCGGAGACCCAGCCGGCCGACAGCGCGAACACTGCAAGCACGACCCCGATCACCGCACCCACCCCGCCACGGGTTGCGCGGCTGAGTACACCCATATTTCCGCCGAGTATAGCCGCGCCGGACGCCGCTGGCTACCCATCCCGATCATTTCGTTGATCAGATCTTTCAATCTTCGTCGCGCCTCGTGATCGAAGCGGTCGATCGTTTGACGAACGGATTGACAACGCCAATTCGCCCCCGATACGCTGAATCGCGCAATCGATCCCGAATGGGACGGTGAGCGTGAAGCGGGAGAATCGACAACCAGGCTGCCTGGATCACATCCGACCGGGACGGCACATACGGCGAGATCATCGCGCTGATGCGTGCCTGTCCCGGAATACCCGGCACAGGCATTTTCGTTGTCGCTGCATCACGAGGAGATTCGGGTGCGGACGGTACTGAAGAGCAAGATCCATCGCGCGACCGTCACACAGGCGGACCTGCATTACGAGGGTAGCATCACTCTCGATGTCGCGCTCATGGAAGCCGCCGACATCCTCCCGTTCGAGCAGGTCCACGTGCTCGATGTGAACAACGGCCATCGTCTGACGACCTACGCCATCGAAGGTGAGCGCGATTGCGGCCAGGTCTGCATCAACGGCGCCGCGGCGCACCTCGTCGACCCCGGCGACGTCGTCATCATCCTCACGTACAAGGGCGCGACCGATGCTGAAGCTCGCTCGCTGGAGCCCACCCTCGTCTACGTCGACGAACGGAATCGCATCGCACGCATCGGCCACGCGATAGCGGCGGCGTCCGTCGCTTAGTCTCCCGGAGGCACGCATATGGCGCGCATCACCATCAACGACATCCGCGACATGAAGCAGCACGGCGAGAAGGTCGCGATGATGACGGCCTACGACTATCCGTCGGCGCGACTGGTGGAAGACGGCGGCGCCGACGTGATTCTCGTCGGTGACACCCTCGGCATGGTGGTGCTCGGCTACGACTCGACCGTGCCTGTGACCATGGACGACATGATCCACCACACGCGTGCCGTCGTGCGCGGCAGTCAGCGCGCTCTCGTCGTCGGCGACATGCCGTTCATGAGCTATCAGACAGGCTGGCAGGACGCGATGGTGAACGCGGCGCGCTTCATGAAGGATGCCGGCTGCGGCGCCGTCAAGCTGGAAGGCGGCGTGCGCTCCGCCGAGATCGTGAAGAAGCTTGTCGAAGCGGGCATTCCCGTCATGGGGCACATCGGCCTGACGCCGCAGTCGGTGAACCAGTTCGGAGGCTTCAAGGTGCAGGGCAAGACGCCTGCCGCCGCCGTGCAACTCATGCACGACGCGCAGGCGCTCGAACAGGCGGGCGCGTTCGCGATCGTCCTGGAACTCGTGCCGGCGCAACTGGCGGAACTGCTCACCGAACGCCTCAGCGTCCCCACGATCGGCATCGGCGCCGGCGTGCACTGCGACGGGCAGGTGCAGGTGTTCCACGACCTGCTCGGTCTGTACGACGCGTTCATACCGAAGCACGCGAAGCGCTACGCAGACGTCGGCACGGCGATCCGCGATGCCATCACGCAGTACGCCGCCGAGGTCAAGTCCGGCGCGTTCCCGACGCCGAAGCAAAGCTTCAACATGGATCCTGCCGCGCTCGCCGAACTGCGACCAAACAGCAGCGACGCGCTGCGCCGCCGGCACGCGGCCGGCCTCGACGCCTGACCCGTCGCGTTGCACGTCTTCCGCACGATCGACGACCTGCAAGCGTGGCGCCGTCGCCTCGAAGGCGACGTCGGACTCGTGCCGACGATGGGCTACCTGCACGAAGGGCATCTTTCGCTCGTCCGTGAAGCGCGTCGGCAGAGCGCGCATGCCGTGGCTACGATCTTCGTCAATCCGGCGCAGTTTGCCCCGCACGAAGACCTCGGACGCTATCCGCGCGACGAAGACCGCGATCTCTCACTCCTGGAAGCGGAGCGCACTGATGCGGTATTTGTCCCGACCGTCGACGAGATGTACCCGGAGGGCTACGCCACGTACGTCGGCGTCGATGCGCTCACGCAGCGCCTCGAAGGTGCCAGCCGCCCGACGCACTTCCGCGGTGTCACGACCGTCGTGCTCAAGCTCTTTAACATCGTGCGGCCGGATCGCGCCTATTTCGGTCAGAAGGATGCGCAGCAACTCGCCGTCATCCGCCGCATGGTGCGCGACCTCGACGTTCCCGTGCACGTCGTCGGCCTGCCGATCGTGCGCGAACCGGACGGCCTGGCGATGAGCAGCCGCAACGCCTACCTCACGCCCGAACAGCGCGCGCAGGCGCCCGTGCTCGACCGCGCGCTCGCCCTCGCGGAGCGCCTGTTCGATGATGGCGTGCGCGATGCGTCGCAGATCCGCCGGCACGTCGAGGAGACGATACGCGCGCAGCCGCTCGCGGAGATCGACTACGTCAGCGTCGCAGATGCGGAGACGCTGGACGAACTCGAGATCGTCGATGGCGCAGCGCTCGTATCGCTCGCTGTGCGCTTCGGCGCGACGCGTCTGATCGATAACACGGTGTTGCAGCCGTAGACGGGCGGCGACCGTCGGAGTACCAGGCTTCCCGCCCGACTTCCGGAGTCTGACCTTCGGCCCACTCCTGTTTGCTAGAATGCGTTCGGCGGTCCACGTCCGTCCGATTCAGCGGGAGTCGCATTCAACAATGTCCGGTCACTCAAAATGGTCCTCGATCAAGCGCGCCAAGGGCGTCGCCGATGCGCAGCGCGGCCAGCTCTTCACCAAGCTCTCCAAGGAGATCATCATTTCCGCGAAGCAGGGCGGCGGCGATCCGGCAGCGAACTTCCGGCTCCGCCTCGCCGTGCAGAAGGCCAAAGAAGCAAACATGCCGAACGAAAACATCGACCGCGCGATCAAGCGCGGCGCCGGCGGCGGTGATGGCGCCGACAACATCGATGAGATCGTGTACGAAGGCTACGGGCCGCACGGCACAGCCGTCATCGTCGAAGCGGCGACCGACAACCGTAATCGCACCGTCGCGGAAGTGCGCAACGTCTTCACACGCGCCGGCGGCAGCCTCGGCGAGACGGGCTCGGTCGGCTGGAACTTCGAGATGCGCGGCGTCGTCAGCGTGTCGCCGAACGGCAAAGACGCCGACGACCTCGCACTGCTCGCGATCGACGCCGGCGCCGATGACGTGCAGGTCGCCGGCGACAGCATCGATGTCTACACGCAACCGGGCGACCTCGAGAGCGTACGAAGGGCACTCGAGGACAACGGCCTCGACGTGGCGTCCGCCGAGACGCAGCGGGTGCCGAAGACCACCGTCCAGCTCGATGAGTCAGCCGCCATCCAGACGATGCGCTTCATCGAACGGCTCGAATCGCTCGATGATGTGCAGAAGGTCTACTTCAACGCCGAGTTCAGCGACGCGGTCTTCGCCGCGCTCGCGAGCTGACGGCGGTGGCTGCCGCCGGCGTCCCGCAGGTCATCCTTGGCATCGATCCCGGCACGCGCGTCACGGGCTGGGGCGTCATCACGCTTGAAGGCGATGAGCCGCGCAGCGCCGAGTGCGGCGTCATCACCCCGAAGCAACGGCTGCCCATCGAGCAGCGCCTGCATCACATCTTCTCCGAACTCGGCGATGTCATCGCGCGCTTCCAGCCGCATGTCATGGCCGTCGAAGAGCCGTTCGTGGGTACGAACGTCCGCTCCGCGATGGCGATCGGCGAGGCGCGTACCGTCGCCATGCTCGCGGCGACGCTGGCCGGGCTGCAGTTGCGCCATTACGCGCCGGCCCGCATCAAGCAGATGGTCGCCGGGTACGGGCAGGGCGACAAGGAGCAGGTACGCCACATGCTGCGCCTCCACCTGCGCCTCGACCATGCCCCGGATGACCTCAACGCCAGCGACGCCCTCGCCGTCGCGCTGTGCCACGCGATGTGCGCCCGTGAAGAGGCGCTGCTCGCCCGATAGCCCCTTGAAACGCCCGTTCCAGATTCGGACCTGACTTCTCGATGCCCGCTGGGTAATGCTTATCGGGGTCGGGCGTTCTATTCAGTGAACGGCCCGAAACACCCGAATCGAGGACTCACCGATGGCTCTCCTTCCCGCACTGAACGGCACCCGCGCCCTCTCGACGCTGATGATCGCGGCGTTCGCGGGCATGGCGCTGTGGATGTTCGTTCCCGCGCTCTCCAGCTCCAGCTTCGGCGGCGACGGGAGCGGCAGCGGTACGGACAACGGCGCGCTCCCGGCAGCGCTCAAAGTCGATGGTGAGGTGCAAGCGGCGAGCCACGACGACGTCGTGACGCGACTGATCGTGCCGCTGGCGGTGCGCGGAGACCAGGGCATCGACCTCGGCGCCGATTTCGATCTGCGCGCCGAGACCGTCATGGGCGTCGGCGCCTCGGCGGCCGTGCCGGCGGCCTACGCCATCGAATGGCTCGGCGGCAACGGCGACAGCATCCTTGACCCCGGCGAGAAGGCGGTCATGACTGTCGACCTGCCGGAACCGTCGAGCGTACATCCCGGCAACCCGCTGCGGCTGGTGCTGAAGCCGGCGCACGGCGTCAACCTCGTGATCGAGGACGTGTTGAACTAAGTAATCCCCCTGGCGGCACCTGGTGAAGGGGCGCGATAAGCGCCCCTTCGTGCTGCCCTGTGCGTACCTGGTATGCCACGTCAGCGAGCGCGCCCGACATGTCGCAGATACATCAGCAACCCCGCGATGCTCTTCGCGTCGCAAACATCGCCGCGGTCGATGAGGTCGAGCGCGTCAGCGAGCGGCACGCGTTCCAGGCGCAGGCCTTCGTCTTCATCGGCGTCCAGCGCGTCTTCGACGAGATCCGTCGCGGCGAAGATGTGTTGATACTCCTCCGAGTAACCCGGCGCCAAAAACATGCCGCCGATGCGCGCGAGCGTGCCACGGTGCCCCGTCTCCTCGCGCAACTCGCGCTGAGCAGCGGCCTCCGGTGCCGCGTCGTCATCGTCCATGCCGCCGGCGGGTAACTCGAGCAACCAGGCGCCGGCGGCGTGCCGGTATTGTCGCACCATCAGCAGCTTTCCGTCGGCATCGACCGGTACGAGCACGACCGCCACACCGTACTCGACGATCTCGCGGCGATGCGTCGCGCCGTCCGGCAGCTCCAGCGTATCGACGCGCAGGCCGATCATGCGCCCGTCGAAGATCTTCTCGCTGGCCACCACGCGTGGAACGGCGAGGTCCTGGTGCGGCTGGTTCACGCGTTCACCGGCCGCACCATCGCGATCTCGTTGCAGCCGGGGAACTTGGGGCAGCGGTAGCATTCGCCCCACACCTTGCGCGGCAGCGTCATCACGTCGGCCTGGCTGAAGCCGAGTTTCTCGAAGAAGCCCGGGCGGTACGTCAGCGCGAACGCCGTCGTCAGCCCGAGTTGACGCGCTTCATCGACGCACGCTTCGACGATGCGCTGCCCGAGGCCGAGCCCCTGCATGTCTTCCCGCACTGCGAGTGACTTGATCTCGCCCAGGTCCTCCCAGAGGATGTGCAGCCCGCCGCACGCCATCGTTTCGCCGGCATCGTCGCGCACGACGTAGAAGTCACGCAGGTTCTGGTAGACCTCGGCCATCGTACGGGGCAGCATCTCGCCACGCCTCGCGAATGTGTTCACCAGGTCGCAGATCGCTTTCGCATCGGCGATCGATGCGCGAACCAGTTGATGCGTGGAGGTCGCCATGGCATTGTCCCAAGATCGATGAAGCGGGCCTGCGCCCGCTCCGCCACTGTACCCGTTTTCGCGGCCGTCCGGCGAGCCGTTACTCGCTCAGCCAGTTCAATCGCCGCCCGACGCGCAGGTAGAAGTCGCCGGGCGGACCGAGCCGCAGGAATCGCGCTGCGTGCTCGCTCGTCCGTACCTTCACGACGTCGCCGCCCCCGAGATCCCAGTCGGGCTGCCCGTCGACGCTCAAGATGCCCATCTGGCCCTCCGCGATCTCGACTTCGACGAGCGACCCGCCGGGCAGGACGACGCTGTTCGCCGGCGCCAGGTGCGGCGCCACCGGCGTGATCAGCAGTTCGCGCGACTCCGGGTGCAAGATCGGCCCGCCGACACTCAGCGTGTAGGCAGTGCTGCCCGTCGCCGTAGCGATGATGATGCCGTCGGCGCGATAGTTGCCGATCGGCGTGTGGTCCGTGCGCACCGTCACCTGCACCGTGCGGCCGATCGTGCGCCGCCCGACGACGACGTCGTTGAGCGCGTGAAAGCCGCTTCGCACCTCCTCGCCGGCGCGAATCATCTCCGCCTCGAGCATCGCGCGGGTCTCGATGCGGCCGGCGCCGCCGACGATCTCCTCGAGCCGCGGCATCAACGCCTCGAACGTCATCTCCGTCAGGAAGCCGATCCGCCCCAGGTTGACGCCGAGCAGCGTCACGGGATGGGGAATGACGGCGCGCGCCGCCCGCAGGACGGTGCCGTCGCCGCCGCACGTGAGCAGCAGGCCGGTGCCGCGGACGTGCTTCTCGTGCGCTTCGTCGTCCCACGCCGAGGCCAGCCAGACTTCGCGCACCATCGGTTCGAGGCGTGCGTGAATGTCACCGGCGCAGCGCCGCGCCAGGTCCGACTTCGGGTGATACGTGACGCCGATCTTGTCCATGTCGTGCCGCTCGGCGGTCAAGCTGCCGTCTGCCAGCGTTCATGTTCCGATGCACAACGATAGCACGCGGCAGAGGGCGCACTCAGGGCTGCTTCCCTAGGCGTTCCGCGATCTCCAGGTAGTGCTCCCACGCGTGCTCGAGCATGCGGCGCACCGCCGCGCGGGCGCTCCACGGCGACTGCCCGCGCATGATCACCCCACGACGCTCGTCGGCATCCATCGACCGCAGGCGCGCTAGTTCGAGCGCATGCAGACGGTCGAGCGCGTCGAGCGGGTCGATCTTGCCTTCGTCCGCCTCACGCTGAATGCGGGATGCGCCTGTGACGCTGCGGAGGTAGCCGCCCTCGGAGCAGACATGAACGAGGATGCGGCGGATCGCGCGGCCTTTGGCGGGCGCGGCGTCGAGCTTGCGCCGGTCGACGCCGGACGTGATGCGGCGCAATTCGCCGTGCAGCGCATCCAGCCGCTGCATCAGCTTGTCGCTTTCGCGCGGCGGCAGCGGCTGCGCGTCCGTCGGCAGGAAGCGGCTGCCCAGGAAGCCGCCCTCCGTGGTGTGCTCAATGACCTTTGTGCGGATCTGGTCGCCTGGATCGACGGCCTCACCGGCTCGCGCCATGAAGCGCAGGTAGGCGCGGATGACGTCCGGCGTGGCGTCGAGCGCCGCCTCGGTCGTCGCGGCGTTCAGCATGCACCCCATGAGTTCCGGGACGTGGACGTACGTCGTCTTCATCTGCGGTCCGGACTCCAGGTAGAGTTTGTAGGTCTTCATGCAGGGGTCTCCAGGTGCAGGAAGAACTCCCGGTTGCCCGCCGGCCCGAGCAGCGGCGACGTCGTCACGCCCCGCACGCGCAGCCCGTGATTCACCGCCCACCACGCCGCGCGGCCGATCACCGTCGCGTGCGTCAGCGGATCCCGCACGACGCCGTCACGGCCGACGTCGTCCTTGCCCGCTTCGAACTGCGGCTTCACAAGCGCGACGATCGGGGCGCCGCCCGCAAGCGCGGCGATCACCGGCGGCAGCGCCCGCGTCAGCGAGATGAAAGACACGTCGATGGTTGCCAACCGCGGCTGCTCCGGCAACGCCGGCAGGTCGCGCACGTGCGTGCGCTCCATCACGACGACGCGAGCGTCGTCGCGCAGCCGCTGGTCGAGTTGCCCGTAGCCGACGTCGACGGCAAACACGCGCGATGCGCCGCGTTGGAGCAGCACATGGGTGAAGCCGCCGGTCGATGCGCCGACATCAAGCGCACAGACGCCATCGACGGCGATGCCGAACACGTCGAGGGCGTGGTCGAGCTTCTCACCGCCGCGGCTGACAAATCGCGGCGGCTGCGCCACTTCGATCGTCGCGTCCGCCGCCACCGCCACCGACGCCCGCTTCTCCGCCTGGCCGGCGACCCGCACGTCGCCGGCGAGGATCATCGCCTGCGCCTTCTCACGCGACACGGCCAGCCCCCGTTCGACGAGGGCCACGTCGAGCCGCTGCTTCCTGGGATTTGTCGCCATACTGCGCATTGTCCGCGAAATTCGCACCCTGCCGCGAACGCGCTCTGCCGTTCGCGAAACCTCGCTCGTTAACCTTTCTCCGCGCCGCGGCGTTCTTTACGTGGAGGCGCACCGCATATGTGGAGAATCGTCGTTGGTCTTGCATTCGTCATGGTGGCGCCGCTGCTCGGCGTCGCAGACACGGGTTCCGCTCACGAGTTCAACGCGCCCGAGGTGAGCGTACAGATCTCGGACCGTACGCCGGGCGGGCACCCCGATCTTCAGACGACTATCCGGCTCGATGAGGGCGCGACCTTCGACGAGGTGCGCGTCGTCGGGCCGCCCGGCGGGTCGATCGCCGCCGACCTCGACATCCCGGACGGCGCCATCGTCGGCCGGCTCGACGGCGTCGCGACGACGAACGCGATCACGCTGCCCGACTGCGGCGTCACGTCGCCGTTCGCCGTGACGATCCGAGAGGCGACGACGGAGAGCAATTCACCGGACTACCCTCCGTACCTGAACGAACTGGCGCCGGGCAAGCATCGCCTGCGACTCGTCGCCGATGTCTCGCCGTCGCCGGACGTGCCTGTCCTCATCAACTACCTCTTCGAGATCGACGAGGTCTCCGGCTCCGTCATCAGCCACACGATCGTCGGCAACCCGCTCGCGCCGCCGCCGCAGTTTCGCACGTGCACACCGTCGACGAGCACCGTGACGCTGTTCGGCGTCAGCCCGGTCGGATACGTGCTGCTCACGAACCCCGACCCGGCGCCCCAAACACCGTTGCCGTTCACGTACACATTCACGAGCCGCCCCGATGACGACGGCCACCGCCACGAAGAGACCGTCGAAGCCACGGCGGCAGTCGGTGCGATCGACCGTGGCGAGCCGCCGCCACCGCCGCGCGATCTGCGACTCTTGCTCTTCGGTGTCACCGGCCGCCTCGAGTGGGCTCATGATGGCCCTGTCGAGTCGTTTGTGGTCGAAGTGCTCACGACGAACCTCACCGGCGAAGGTCATCAGATCCTCGAGCCGTTCAGCGTGCCCGGCAGCGAGCGTTCGTTCTTCATCGACACGCCTCAACTGCCGTCCGGTTGCGATGAGTCGGTGTTCTACCGCGTGGCGGCCGTCTACGCAGGCGGTACGGGCACGTTCACCGCGACCGAACCGATCAGCGCCTGCGTCGAAGGGCCGGAGAACCCGTCGCCGCCCGTCACGCCGCCCCTCACGCCGCCTGATGCGGGCCTTACGCCGCCCGACGCCGGCAGCGGCCCCGCCCGCGCGGACCTCACGCCGGCGATCGTCGCGGCGCTGCTCGCGCTTGTCGGCAGCGGCGCGGCGCTGGCCGGACTGACGTCGAGACGGCGCTAGCGGTACGCCGTTGGCCACGTCGATCAATCAGCGACCGTAGACGGACACGACGGTGCTGCCCATGGCGGTGTACGGGCTTCGGCTCCAGTCGTCCCAACGCTCCTTCAGGCGCAGCCCGGCGATCCGCGCCATCAGGTCAAGCTCGGCGGGCCACGCGTACCGCTGGACGACAGGGTTCAGCCGTATCCCTTCGCGCGAGAGGGTCACGTGGCTCTCGTCGAGCATCTGCGTGGCCGGCTCGTGCCGCAGCACGTCCAGGCGCACCTCGCCGACCTCGATTGCTTCTGCTTCGACGTACTGATCGTTCTGCAATCGGTAGAGCATGGCGGGCGAACCAGCCTCGATGACGAACGAGCCGTCCTCGGTGAGATGTGCGGCAACGTTCTCGAAGCAGCGCACCTCGTCGTCCTGCGTCAGCAGGTTGAACAGCGAGTTCCACACGACGTAGATCAATCGGTACGTGCCCGCGACCGGAACATCGGCGAAGTCGCCGATCGTGACGGCGATCTCGTCGCCACCGGGCTTGGCGTGTAGCTGCGCGACCATCGCCGGTGAGATGTCGACGCCGTCGACGCGGACCCCGCGAGCGGCGAGCGGCAGCGCGATCCGGCCGGCGCCGATAGCGAGTTCCAGAGCGGGGCCTTCTCCCGCCAGCTTTTCCAGGAACGCGACGGCCGCAACCTCATCGCCGCGTTGCGCGTCGCCGTACATGCCGGCGACGTCCTCGCCGAAACTCATGACCGGCTCGTAGTCCTTCATGGCATCCTCCAGTGCGTTAGACCCGCCGCAACACGTGCAGCAGGTACTCTTTGCGGTCGAGCGGACTGTGGTCCGTCCGCGGGCGCGTCGGGACCGTGCCGCTCACCGGTTCGTAGCGGTCGAAGACGCACTCCAGCGCTCCTTCGCCGCGCGTGAGTGTGCGCAGCTCTTGCTGCAACTCGTGGATGCGCGCTGCGGGAATATCGCCCTTCAGCACGTACGACGACCCTCGCTTCTCTTGTGATTGGGGGACGGCACGCAGCCGCGCCAGTACCGGCGCCGTGGCCCGAAACGTGTCCGCCGGAATCTCGAGATGGAAGCGCTGGACCGGCTCGTAGACCATGGTCCCCGCCTGTTGCAGCGCGTTGAGCAGCACCAGCGGCGTCAGTCCGCGGAAGTCAGCGCCGGTGCTCGACATGCTCTTGTTAAAGGGTTGATGGCCCAGGCTATGCCGCCCCGCGTAGCCGGAATGCGTCATGGTCACGGTGCAGTCAACGACCTGCCATCCGTAGACCCCCTGGTGCAGCGTCGCCATCACGGTGTCCTCGACCGCCTTGAAGAACGCGAGCGGCATCGTCCCCAGCACCTCGGCTGCGAGCCTGAACTCGACGCCTGCGCCGACCGGGGCCGGCTCTACGCGCAGCCCGATGGTCGCGAGAAACGGATTGTGCCGCCCGCGCATGAATTCCGCCGCCGCACCGATTCCGGTCGGCCGTTCGATGCAGATCGTCGTCGTTTCGCGGAAGTCGACGTCGATGTTGAAGTCGGCCGCCAGCGTCTCCTGGATGACCTCTTTCTGCACCTCACCGTACAGGGAGACGTACGTTTCCTGCCTGACATCGTCCTGCCGCAGGTTGATCAGCGGATCCTGCTCAGCGAGCTGTTCGAGCGCGACGCGGAGCGCGCCCTTGTCGGCGGCGCGCTGCGGGACGATCACCGTTTCCAGCGTCGGCGGCGCGAAATGATGCCGCTCGGCGTTTCGCGATATGCCGATCGCGTCGCCGATCTGGATGTCGCCGAGCCCCCAGAGCTTGCCGATTTGGCCCGCGGCGATAGACGCGCGCGTGACGGCCGAGCCGCGGTCGAACACGCTGATCGCGGTCACCTTTCGCTCGTCGTTCCCGGCGGCAGGCAGCCGATCGCGCGTCCGTACCGTTCCCGAGAACATCCGGACGTACGAGATCCGCTCGCCGGCCGGTCCGCGTTCGACCTTGAATACGGTGCCCGAGACTGGGCCATCGACATCGCACTCGGCGGCGGGCAGCAACTCCGTGATGCCGGCGATCAGCGAGTCCACGCCTGCTCCGGTGATCGCCGAGCCGAAGAACACCGGATGCGCGAGCGCCTGCCTGGTCTGCTCCGCCAGCTCGTCGCGGAGCCGGCAATACGACACTGCCGTCTCGTCGTCGACGAACGCTGCCAGGAATGCATCGTTGTGGTCGGCGAGCAGGTCAGCCAGCGTCGCGGCAAACGTAACGTCGGCTGCGCCATACGGCGTGAAGCCAGCACTGCGTGTGCCGGCGTCGCTTACCGTTCCCATGGCGATGATCGCCGGCGTCAGCTTTTCGGCGATGTCCTGCAGCACGCGTTGATCGTGTGCGCCGCCGCGGTCGATCTTGTTCACGAAGATGATGGTGGGAATGTGCAGACGTTGCAGCGTCCGCATAAGCACGCGGGTCTGCGCCTGCACGCCCTCGACGGCGGAGATCACGAGCACGGCGCCGTCGAGCACGCCCAACACGCGTTCCACCTCGGCGATGAAGTCCGGGTGGCCGGGTGTGTCGATCAGGTTGACGGTGACGTCATTGATGACGAACGACACGACGGCGGACTTGATCGTGATGCCGCGTTGCCGTTCGAGCGCCAGGGAATCGGTCTGCGTACTTCCGTCATCGACGCTGCCGATCTCGTCGATGACGCCGGCTGCGTAGAGCAGCCGCTCGGTGAGGGTTGTCTTACCGGCGTCTACATGCGCCAAAATCCCAAGGTTCAACGTTCGCATTGAGCGTCATGTCCTCTGCTATTCCCCTCCGGATGGACATGTACGTTTGCCGCATTTCGCTTCTCCTTGGTCGAAGTTGGCCGTTGCCGGGAGTGTAGCAAAATGGCCGCCCTCGCAAGGCGGCCATGTTGGACCGACGGGCAGGCCGGGATTAGACGCTCGCGAGCTCCGGCAGCTTCTCGATCAGTCTCTTCGTCGACACGACGTGGTGGTTGAGGCGCAAGTCCTTCGGGTCGATGCCCATCGCCAGCCCCATCATCTGCGGCAGGTGCATGATCGGCAGGTCAATGTCGAACTTGGTCACGGCCTTAGCTGCAGGCTGCTGCGCGTCGAGGTTCAGGTGGCAGAGCGGACACGGCGACACGAGCGCATCGGCGCCTTCGTCCTGCGCTTCGTGGATGTGATTGCCGGCCTGCTTCAGCGAGTTCTCGCGGTTGATCGTCAGCAGCGGGAAGCCGCAGCACTTCTTCTTGCCCTCGTAGTCGACGACTTCCGCGCCGACCGCCTCGATCACCATCTCCAGGTACTTGTCGCGGTCCGGGTGCTCGTCGAAGCCCAGGATCTCGCTCGGGCGCAGGATGTAGCAGCCGTAGAACGGCCCGATCTTCAGCCCGCTGAGCGGCCGTTTCACCATCGACCTGATCTTGTCGAGCCCAATGTCCTCGACGAGGATCCACAGGAAGTTCTTGATCTCCAGCCCCGGCGTGTACTCCAGGCCTTCGTCGGCCAGCACGGTATTGACCTTCGCCAGGTACTCGGGGTTCTTCGCCAGCTTGTCCTGCACCATGCTCTCGATGCCCTGGCACGTCGAGCAAATGTTCATCAGCGGCAGCCCCAGGCGCTGCGCCATCGCAAACGTGCGTGCGTTGAGCGCGTCGGCCATCTCGGGATTCTGCTCCTGGATGACGCCGGCGCCCGTGCACGTCGCCTGGTCCAGTTCGACCAACTCGATGCCCAGTTCCTGCGCCACCCGGATCGTCGAGACGTACAGCTCGGGCGCCGCCCCCTTCGAAACGCAGCCCGGCCAGAATGCATACTTCATCGCGCTCATGATTCGACGACCTCCGGCTTCCGGGGCTTCAACGAAGCCGACTTGCGGATCAGGTTGCGCACCCGCTCCATCCCACTGATCTTGTGCGAACCCGGCAGCCCCGGCGGGATCGCCTGGCCGAGCGGCAGCTTGCCGACGCGCATCATCCGAAGCGCGCCCGGCATCTCCTTCGTCATGCGCGGGATGTTGAACATGCCGACAGAGCCCGGCACCATCCACACTTCGTTGAGGCGCCCGCCATCCGTGATCGACTTGGTGAAGATCGCCGTGTGACGCGAGCCCGCGTTGTTCGTGATCCCCGCCTCGATCGCCATCTCGCGCAACTGCATGATGCGATTCATCGGCGCGACGCCCTTCGGGCACACCTCGACGCACATGTTGCAGCGCGTGCAGTCCCAGATACCGCCGTACTCGCTCAGTTTCTCCAACCGTTCATGCGCCTTGCCGTCGCGCGGGTCGGCTGTCACGCGATATGCCTTCGCGAGCGCTGCCGGCGCGATGAAGTTCTTATCCACTTCGAGCACCGTGCAGTCGCTGACGCAGGCGCCGCACATGATGCAGTTCATCGTGTGCGTCAGGTCGAGCATCGACTCGTTCGGCACGCGATATTCCTCGTCGGGCGGCGGCTCGACGTTCGGCTGAATGTACGGATCGACCTGTCGCACCTTCGCCCAGAAGGACTCCATGTCGACGACGAGATCCTTGATCACGGGCATGTTGCCCATCGGCTCGACGGTCAGTTCCTGCTCTTCGTTGCCCCGCGTCAGCGCGATGATCTTCGCGCGGCAGGCGAGCCGCGCCTGGCCATCGACGCGCATCGAGCAGGAGCCGCAGATCGCGCTCCGGCAGGAGCAGCGCAGCGCCAGCGTGCCGTCTTCGTATTCCCGGATCTGGATTAGCGCGTCGAGCACGGTCGTATTTTCGGGCGCTTCGATTTCGTATTTGCTGTAGCCGGTCTTGCCGGACTCGGGGTCGGTGCGCTGTACGCTGAGTTTGACCTTCATCTAGTACTTCCTTTCCTGTGGCTCCCACTTCGTGATCGTCACAGGGATGTAGGACATCTTCTCTGAACCGTCGGGTTGACGCGTCAGCGCGATGTGTTTCAGCCAGTTCTCGTCGTCGCGGTTCGGGAAGTCCAGTCGCGTATGCGCGCCGCGGCTCTCCTTCCGCTCGATCGCGCTCTTCGTGATCATCTCCGCGCAGTCCAGCATGTAGCCGAGTTCGATATGGAACAACAGGTCGGTATTGAACACCTTGCCCTTGTCCTCGACGCCGACCTTGTCGTAACGCGCGCGCAGGTCCTTCAGCACGCCGAGTTGCTCGTTGAGCTTGTCCGGGCTCCGGAACATGCCGACGTTCACGCTCATCGTCTCGCCCATGTCGCGCCTGATCTTCGCGATGCGGTCGCCGTTCGTCGGCCGGTCGATGACTGAGCGAATCATCTTGCGGTCTTCTTCGACGACGCTCTCCGGGATCGGCCGGAAGGTCTTGGTGCAGACCGTCTCGACGGCGTGCTCGGCGGCGCGACGACCGAAGACGATCGTGTCGAGCAGCGAATTCGCGCCGACGCGGTTGGCGCCGTGCACGCTCACGCACGCTGCTTCCCCCGCGGAATAGAGCCCCGGCAGCGAACAGAGGCCGTTGAAGTCCGTCTTGACGCCGCCCATGATGTAATGGACGCCCGGGCGAATCGGCAGCAGTTCGTTGACGATGTCGATGTTCACCAGGTCGCGTGCGATCTCGTAGATCTCCTCGAGGCGCTCTTTGATGAGTTTCTCGCCGAGATGGCGCATGTCCAGGTACACGGAGCCGTCGACGCCGCGGCCCTCGTCGATCTCCGTCTGCTCCGCGCGCGATACGACGTCCCGCGATGCCAGTTCCATCATGTTCGGCGCGTACTTCTCCATGAAGCGCTCGCCGTCCTTGTTCAGCAGGTACGCGCCTTCCCCACGCGCTCCCTCGGTGATCAGGACGCCCGAGCCCTGGAGCGTCGTCGGGTGGATCTGCACCATCTCCATGTCCATGATCGCGGCGCCCGCGCGGTAACCCAGCGAGATGCCGTCGCCGGTGCAGATCAGCGCGTTCGTCGAAGGCTCGTACACCCTCCCCAGCCCGCCCGTCGCGATGATCGTCGCCTTCGCCGTGATCGCGTGCAGTTCACCGGTGCGGATGTTCATCGCCACGCAGCCGCGACAGTAGCCGTCGTCGACGATCAGGCTGGTGACGAACCACTCCTCGTAGTTGCGCATCGCGTTGAAGATGCCGGGCTTCATGAGTTGTTCGTAGAGCACGTGCAGCATCGCCTGGCCGGTGATCGCCCCGACGAAAAACGTGCGCGCCTTGCCCATGCCGCCGAACCGCCGCGTCGCCATGCGGCCGTCCGCGCGGCGGCTGAAGACGACGCCCCAGTGCTCCATCTGGAGCACCTCGCCGCCGCCCTCCTGCGCCAGGATCTCGATCGCGTCCTGGTCGCCGAGGTAGTCCGACGCCTTGATGGTCTCGTAGGCGTGCTCCTCCCACGGCCCGCCGTCCTCGCCGATGCCGGGGCCGTTGACGCCCCCTTGCGCGGCGTTCGAGTGCGACCGCACCGGGTGCACCTTCGAGATCATCGCGACGTTGGCGCCTGCCTGCTGCGCCGCGATCGCCGCGCGCATGCCGGCGAGCCCGGCGCCGATGACGAGAATGTCGTGATCGTAGACAGCCATGGGGCGCCTACCCCTCCCCTGGTGGATCCGCCCGTGCGGGCCGCTTCCGTTCGTTCGCGGTAAAGAGATCGATCGCCGCGCCGGCGCCGGTTGTCAGTGCGATCGTTGGCGGCCGGCCGGGGTGCGCATCCGGAGCGCGCAGGAGGCGGGAGTCAGGATGCGAAATCGTTCAATCCCCCTCTCGTACGGGCATGTGAAGCCTATCACCAGCTTCAGATAGGGACAAGAATCGCACGGCCGCGCACTTTCGCGGCCCGCGATAGCGCGCGTTACGATGCCGCCGAAAGCGAGGACACATGCGCATCGGCCTGCAAGTACCGTACTTCACGTGGCTCAACGGGCCTCCGGTCGGGGAGGCGTTCGGCGGTGTCGCCCAGCGCGCCGAGGCCGCCGGCTTCGATTCGCTCTGGGTCATGGACCACTTCTTCCAGATCCCCGGCGTCGGGCCGCCTGAGTTCGACATGCTCGAGAGTTACACGACGCTCGGGTTCGCCGCCGCGAAGACTTCGCGCATTAAGCTCGGCACCATGGTGACCGGCGTCACCTATCGGCATCCCGGCATCCTCGTGAAGACCGCGACGACCCTCGACGTGCTATCGGGCGGCCGTGCGTACTTCGGCATCGGCGCCGCATGGTTCGACCGCGAGCACGCGGGACTCGGCGTGCCGTTTCCGCCGCTCAAGCAACGCTTCGAGATGCTCGAAGAGACGCTGCAGATCGCCGGCCGGATGTGGAGCGATAACAACGGCCCCTACGAGGGCGCCCACTACCAACTCGCGGAAACGCTCTCCGTGCCGCAGCCGGTATCGAAGCCGCACCCGCCGATCCTGATCGGTGGCCGCGGCGAGAAGAAGACGCTCCGTCTCGTCGCCAGGTACGCCGACGCCTGGAACATGGGCACGTCATTCAACGACGACGGCGTCGCCGAGTTCAAACGCCTTTCCGGCGTCCTGCGCGCGCACTGCGAGCGCGAGGGCCGCGCCTACGGCGACATCGAGAAGACGGTGCTCACGACGCTGATGGTGCGCCTCGATGGCGGCGGCCGCTGGCTGTCGCCGGCACAGGCGATTGCGCAGTTTCAGGACTTCGCCGAAGCAGGCGTCGACCAGGTGATCGTCAACATGCCTCACGTCGAGGTGCCGGAGACGCTCGACTTTTTGGCGGCGCGGGGCGTACCGGAGGTCCACAAGCTGCAGGTCCGCGCGTAGCACGGCCGGTTGCGCGGCGCGTGGCCGCGGGACGTCGCCCGGGATGCCGCCAGCGTCACGCTGCGGACGGACGGCAAGTTGACCCGCGACGATCGGGATGCCGTCGATGAGGCGGTAGAGGCGTACGGCAGGTTCCTCGGCCTGTCGGTGGAAGTCTCGCTCGCGCATTAGATGGCGCCTGGCAGCGATGCGCGTTCACGAGCGATGATTTTGCGCGCATTTTGCACATCGGCCATCGCCGCCGGACGGCGACGCACGTAGACTGAACCTCGTTCAGCGAGGTGATCGATGCGTGCGAAGAAGACCGACCGAGAGTTGCCCATCCTGCTGCCGTTCGTCCCCGGCCAGGCGAGCAACGGCGAATTCGTGCCGAAAGAGCGCACGCCGGCGCATCGCCGCGCGGAAGCGCTCGCGCACGGCATGGCCGAAGACATCGCCAAGAAGCGCGGCCTTGACCGCCGTCGCTTCCTGATGAGCGCAGGCGGCATGGCCGTCACGCTCGCCGCGATCAATCTCGCAGGCTGCGACGACGACGACACCCGCGATCTCCCCGAAGGCGTCGACTCCGGCGGCACGTTCAACACGCCCGCCGACGCCGATCCCGACGCCGTCTGCGAAGTGCTCGACGGCGACGAGTTCATCTTCGACGTGCAGACGCACCACGTCGACCCGGAAGGGCCGTGGGTGAACGAGAGCCCGGCGACGGCGGGCGCCTTCCGCCTCTTTCCCGGCGACCCTGCCTGTAACGAGACGGACCAACTCGACTGCTTGAGCCGCTACTACTACGCGCACGACATCTTCCTCGAAAGCGACACCACGATCGCCGTCCTTTCGGACACGCCCTCGGGCAACGACTCGACCGATCCCTTGAACTTCGACGAAATGAAGCGCACGCGCGACATCATGAACGAGCTGTCGCCCGCCAACACCGGCCGGCTGCGCCTGCACAGCGTCGTCGTGCCCAACGCGCCCGCCGGCCTCGATGCGGCGCTCGAACGCATGCAGGCTCGCGCCGAGACGCTCGATGTCGCGGCGTGGAAGATCTACACGCCATATGGCCCCGGCGGCCGCGGCTGGATGCTCGACGACGATATGGGCATTGCCGTCATCGAGCAGGCGCGTGCGCTGGGCGTGAAGACGATCTGCGCCCACAAGGGGCTGCCGCTCTTCGGCTTCGACCGCGCCGCCGCGTCGCCGCGCGATATCGGCGTCGTCGCGGCGGCGTATCCCGACATGAACTTCGTCGTGTATCACTCGGGCTGGTTTCCGGGGCATCGCGAAGCGGCGTACAACGCGGACCAGGCCGAAGGCGTCGACGTGCTCGTCAAGAGCCTCGTCGATAACGGCGTCCAACCGAACACGAACGTCTACGCCGAACTCGGCTCGACGTGGCGCAACATCATGAGCGACCGCACGCAGGCGGCGCATCTGCTCGGCAAGCTGATCAAGTACGTCGGCGAAGACAACGTGCTGTGGGGTACCGACTGCATCTGGACGGGATCGCCGCAACCGCAGATCGTCGCCTTTCGCGCGTTCCAGATCGAGCCGCAGTTCGCGCAGCAGTACGGCTATGGCGCGCTGACCGACGATGTGAAGCGCAAGATCTTCGGCATGAACGCCGCGCGGCTCTACGGCGTCGATCCGGAGACGCAGCGATGCAAGATCGAACGCGATCAGGTCGAAGAGCTGCGCCAGACGTACATGGAGTTGGAGCCGGACACGCACGAGGTCCGCTGGGCGCCCAAGGGCCCGACGACGCGACGCGGCATGCTCCGCTGGTTCGCGGACCACGGCGGCAAGTGGCAGTTGGGCTGAAGCCGGCGGCAGCATCCGTCCGGGCCTGAACAGCGCCTGTCTGTTGACGTAACGTACTCTATAGGTGCTGTAGTTAGGCCGTCGGCACAATTGACGCTAATTCCGGCCCTCCATTCCGCCGAAACTCTCTTCGTGAGCCCACTGCGAAGTCTTCGCGTCCGCAGGGCGGCGTTACTGTCGGCAGGCGGCCTGGCCGTCTTCCTGTCGTACGTCGCCGTCATGACGGGCACCGCGACCGACGCGACGATTGGTCCGGTCAGCATCGCAGCCGTCGCGTTTCCGGGATTGGTGACCGGCCTCGTGCTCGTCGCCTACGTTGCGTGGGAGACCCGCAATGTACAGGCCGCAAGCCACCTCGCCCAAGAGTTGAGCACGCAGCTCGTCCGCAAGGAAATCGAGATCGGCCGCATCTCCACGGTCGATGAGCTTACGCGCCTCTACGCGCGCCGCGAGTTCGAGAACAGCATGAAGGTCGAGTTCGAGCGGCGGCGCCGCTATGGCCGCGACCTCTCGCTGCTCCTGCTCGATGTGGCGTACGTGAGCGCCGCCGGCGAGGGAACGCTGCCGAAGACCTACCTGCTGTCCGAGATGGCGGCGATCTTTCGCGATGTGCTGCGCGCGAACGACATCGGCGGCCGCTACACGCCGGAGCGCCTCGGCCTGCTGCTGCCGGAGACGGACGAGATCCGCGCCCAGATCGTCGCCGACAAGATCCGCGCCGCCGTCGCGAGGCATCCGTTGTTCGGCGCGCTCCAGGACGGCAGCCCGCGCGCCACGGTTTCGATCGGCATCGTCATCGCCGACTACGCCTTCGCGACCTGCGAAGAGTTCGCCGTCGCTGCCGAAACGGCGCTCGCCGAAGCGATCGCCGCGGGCCCCAACCAGGTACGCATGTACACCCGCGCGCAGCCCGCCCACGACGAGAGCGGCCCCTTCCGCCTCGCGAGCTAACGCCGCGCTCCCAGGTTCAAGGTTCTCAGTTCAAGGTTCTGAGGTTCTGGCATCTCCGTCCCCTCGTGCGCCATACTCGCCGCAATATGAACGCACTCATTGCGACCACACCGCCGCCATGCCGCTAGCGCGCCTGCGCGGCATCGTCGAGGAGAAGGGCGCTGACTGGGTGATCGTCGGCGTCGGCGGCATCGGCCTCGTCGCGTCCGTACCGTCGACGGCCGCCGACGATCTGGCGGTCGGCCGGCAGGCTGCGCTCTTCACGTATCTTCACGTCCGCGAGGACGCGCTCACGCTGTACGGCTTCACGTCGCGCGACGAGCTACGTCTGTTCGAGCAGCTGATCGGCGTCAGCGGCGTCGGGCCGCGTGCCGCGTTAGGCCTCTTGTCCGCGCTCGATGGCCCGAGGCTCGCGACGGCGATCGCCTCCGGCCAGACCGACCTGCTGCGCAAGGTGCCCGGCGTCGGCCAGAAGACCGCCGAGCGGCTCGTGCTCGAGCTGCGCGACAAAGTCGCTGTACCCGACGACCTGCCGCCGCCATCGCTGACGAAGCAGGGCGAACGCCAGGCCGACGCCGATCTCGTCGCCGCGCTAATGGGTCTCGGCTACACGCAGATGGAAGCCCAAAACGCCGCCGAACGATTACCGGACGCCGGCGAGGCTTCGTTGGAGGAGCGCGTCAGGAGCGTCCTCCAGTCGTTGGCGCCGCGGTAAATCGCCGAAACTGTGGCGCGGGCTTTCAGCCCGCGAACCGTCGCCAAGCGTGGCCCATTACATGTACTGGCCGCCGTTGGGGTTGAACTGCTGCCCCGTGATCCAGTCGCCCTCCGTACACAGGAAGCGGACGAATGCGGCGACTTCCTCCGGCTTGCCGAAGCGGCCCAGCGGGATCTGCGACAGCAGGTTTTTCTTCACGTCGTCGCTCAGCGCGATCACCATGTCCGTCTCGACGAACCCCGGGCACATCGCATTGACCGTGATGTTATTGCGCGCGAGTTCCTTCGCCGCCGACTTCGCGAACGCGATCAGCCCCGCCTTCGCAGCCGCGTAGTTCGACTGCCCGACGTTCCCCATCTGCCCGATGATGCTCGACATGACGATGATGCGGCCGTAGTTGCGCTCCGTCATGTGCGGCACCGCCGCCGACGTACAGTAGAAGGCGCTGCTGAGGTCCGTGCTGATCACCTCGTCCCACTCGGCGACGGACAGCCGCTTCAACGTGCGGTCGCGGTTGACGCCGGCGTTGTTCACCAGGATGTCGATCTGGCCGTACGTCTCGACCGCCTTGTCGACGAGCGCCTTCGCTTCGTCCGCATTCCCGACGTGCGCCTTGAAGGTCATCGCCTTGCCGCCGGCGTCGTTGACCTGCTTCGCGAGCTGCTCGGCCGGTTCGGGGCTCTGGTTGTAATTGATGACGACCGTCGCACCCTCGCGCGCCAGTTCTTCCGCGCAGGCGCGACCGATCCCGCGCGACGCACCCGTGACGACGGCCACCTGGCCTTCGAGACGCTTCTCCGACATGAGTCCTCCGGTGAGTGATTCGGGGGTGAGTTCGCTATCGGCGGTGAATGTAACGGATGCGGGGATGGGGGGCTAGAAGATGCCCGAGGAGTAGCTGACTAAATCTCCAGCACGTTGCCGTCGATGTCCTCGATGCGCGCAAACGGTACTTCCGGCGCGTGCTCGCCGCGCTCGATCACCTTGCCGCCCGCCGCTTCGACGTCCCGGATCGCCGCATCGAGGCCGACGGCGTGGTCGACGTGCATGCCGATGTTCTGCGGCCCGGCGCCGGCGTGCTCCGGATCGAGCAGCAGCCCCATCGACGTCTCCGTGCCCGGGATACCGACGAACGCGATGCCTTCGTTGCGGAAGATCACTTCCAGGTCGAAGGCATCCTTGTAGAAGCGCGCCGCCCGGTCGAGGTCGCGCACCGGCACGATGAACAGCAGAGACGTGATTCGTGCCATGCGCCTATACCACCGTCGGCGGGCGGTAGTCGCCCCACGCCTTCTTCAACTCGCCGCAGATCTCGCCGATCGTCGCGTACGCCCGCACAGACTCGAGGATCGCCGGCATCAGGTTTGCGTCTTCACGCGCCGCGCTGTTCAGGCGCGTGAGCGATGCCGCTGCCGCCGCACCGTCGCGCTCGGCGCGGACACGCCTCAGGCGCTCGATCTGCGCCCGCGCCAGTTCCGTATTGACCTTGAAGATCGTCGGTTCCGGATCTTCGTTGGAACGGAACCGGTTGACGCCGACGACCACGCGCGCGCCGGACTCGATGTCCTGCTGCTGTTGCACCGCCGCTTCCTGGATCTCCGACTGCATGTAGCCGCTCTCGACCGCCGCCACCGACCCGCCCATATCCTCGATCCGGTCGATGTACTCCTGCGCGCGCTTCTCCATCTCGTCCGTAAGGTATTCGACGTAGTACGATCCGCCGAACGGGTCCGCCGTGTCCGTGACGCCCGACTCGTGCGCGATGATCTGCTGCGTGCGAAGCGCGATCCGCTGCGCCTCCGTCGTCGGGATGGCGAGCGCCTCGTCGTAGCACGACAGCGCCATCGACTGGACGCCCCCCAGCACCGATGCCAGGGCCTGCAGCGACGCCCGCACGATGTTGTTCTCGGGCTGCTGTGCCGTCAGCGTCGCGCCGCCGGTCTGGATGTGCGTGCGCAATTTCCACGAGTTCGGGTTCTTCGCGCCGAAGCGCTCTCGCAGCAGCTTCGCCCACATGCGCCGCAGCGCGCGGTACTTCGCCACTTCCTCGAAGAAGTTGTTGTGCGTGTTGAAGATCCACGAGATGCGCGGCGCGATGTCGTCGACGTCCACGCCCGAGCGCTGGCACGCCTCGATGTAAGCGATCGCGTTCGCGAACGCGAAGCCGATCTCCTGCGCCGCCGTCGAGCCCGCATCCCTGATGTGATAGCCGCTGACGCTGATGCTGTTGAACTTCGGCGCGTAGCGCGCGCAGTGCGTGATCAGGTCCGCGGCCAATCGCAGCGACTCCCGCGGCGGATAGATGTACGTGCCGCGCGCGACGTACTCCTTGAGCACGTCGTTCTGCGCCGTCCCCATGATGTCGCCCGCCGGCACGCCCTGCTTCTCGGCCACGACCATGTACATCGCAACCAGCACCGACGCGGGCGCGTTGATCGTCATCGACGTGCTCACTCGGTCGAGCGGGATGCCGTCGAACATCTCCTCCATGTCGGCGAGCGAATCGATCGCGACGCCGACCTGGCCGATCTCGGCTTCGGCGTTCGGGTCATCGGAGTCGAGGCCGATCTGCGTCGGCAGGTCGAACGCGACGGATAGCCCCGTCTGGCCCTGGCTGAGCAGAAACTTGAAGCGCTCGTTGCTCTCGGTCGCCGTGCCGAAGCCGGCGTACTGGCGCATCGTCCACAGGCGCCCGCGATACATCGTCGGCTGCACGCCCCGCGTGTACGGGTACTCGCCGGGCGTGCCGGCGTCACGGTCGTAGTCGAAGCCGGCGGTGTCGAGCGGCGTCGCAAGTCGCGGCGAAGGCGTGGAGGTGGTCGCAAACTCTGCCTGGCGCTCGCCGCCGCGCTCGAGCGCCTTCTTGAGCGTCGTGCTTTCCCAGCGCTCGTATTCGCTCTTCAGGCGGTCGCCGTTTGCGTGTCCGTTGCCCTCTGCCATGCCGTCACCTCGTCTCACTGTAGATGCGGTATGCGGGAATGGTAACTCAGGCGGCCGCCAAACGCGGCTGCGGGGAGGACCGAGCACGGAAATTGTTCTGGAATTTTCACCCGCCGGCGCTGATCTGAACCCTGGCGAGCGCTGTTGGTTGGCCGTTGCGGCGCGCCTGAAACGCTTCTAACTCATGCATGGCCTGGAAGAGCAGCCGGTTGAGGTGCGCGTCATACTTGGTGAGGTTGATCAGTGACTGTTCAGGCGGGAGCAGGCGCTCGCGCCGCATGCGGTCCTGCTCGTCGAGGACGAACGCGAGGTCGCGCCCGCGCTCATCGATCTGCATCGCGAGATGCGTAGCGACATCACGCAGGACGTCCTCGACCTTCGCGCCGAGCGATGAGGTGTGCGCCTGTACGACGGCCAGCATGAGGCCGGTCGTCCAGCCCGTGTCGTCGCCCCTGCATTCATCGCTTCTTCGTCAGCGCCGGCCGCCTCAAGCGCGGCGGTGAAGGCATCGCCCGCGATGGCGCTGACGGCGCGGAGAGGATCGCCGCGGACGCCCAATGCCGCGAGGGCTTCCTGGGCGCCGTCGAGCAATTCCTGAGCGTGCTCGACGGACGCGGGCCGCGACCAAGCGTAGCGCTTCTGGAAATCGAGCGACACCCGCTCGCGAGCGGCGGCGGCGAGGTCGGCCTCGTAGGGAGCGACGCGCCGCAGCCGCCAGAACAGTTCCGCGATGCGGCGGCAGAGTTCCGCTTCGACGGTGCCGACAGGCGCGTAGTCATCGATGACCCCCTGCTGGAAGGACTCCCAGCCGCCGGTATCTTCAGCAGGCAGCGGCACGACCGCCGACGCGATGCCGTGACGGACGGCGTTGAGGCGTGCCGCCGCCTTGCCTGCCTCAGTCTTTGGCCCGCAGCGGGTCTTGCCGTTCGCAGGGGTCTTCGCGCGCCGAGATTTCACAGCACTCCCTAGTCTCTGAGGAGGAACCGTCCCGCGGTCGCGCGCTGCGGAGTGCTACTGACGAGTTTCTCTCGCGCGGGCGCTCGGAGTCAAGCGCAGTTTTCCGCACAGGGACTGATCCGCGACGACGACCGTAGGCGATTCCGACGTTAGGTGGCGATAGGAACGAACATTGTGCGTTGACGCGACGAACCATTGCGGCTTATAGTCGTCGCCCTATGGTCACCTTTCTTCGCTCGTCGAGGCTTGCCATCGGCTTTCGGGTACCCGCGTGGTGGCGAACATCGGACGGGCGGGCGGACGGATTAGTTCGCCGGATGGCCGCGTGACGATCGACTTCCCGAGCGATGCCGTACTTGAAGAGGTCGATATCAGTATCACTAAGCGCAGCCCGCGCGAACTGGCGCCGCCGCCGTCTCCCGATTTCCCGTTCATTGCTGCCTGGTCGTTTGAAGCGGTGATACGATCGAGCGGCAAGGCGCGCCACACGTTCGCGAAGCCGTTGACGATCACGACACGCTTCACTAAGGGCGAGATGGTGCCGTACGATCCAAGAAACCTCGCCTTCTGGACATTCGACGAAGCCATCAACCAGTGGCAACACGTCCCGGCGCAGGTCGACTAGCGAAAACGCACCATCGTAGCGCATCCCGACCACTTCAGCGATGACGCTATTACCGCGACGAGGATCACTGACGTGGCGCCGTTGTTGGACGGGCGAAACGTCAACCTCCAGAGCGGCTCAGCAAGCTTCGGCGTCCCGATCACCGTACCAGCGGGCCAAGGCGGACTCACGCCCAATCTCACGCTCACGTACGATTCCGGCCGGCTCGGTGAAATGCGTGGGTGGGCTTCGGTCGGCAGCTGGGTTGGGATCGGATGGGATCTCGATGTCCCGCACATCAGCATCAGTCAGAACGAGGATAACCCCTCCACCGGAAACCACACTCATCGCGTATTCCTTGCGGTGGATGGGTTCGGCGGGGAAATCATGCAGGATTACCTGATGCGCCAGGACGGCGACGGATACCTCTGGCATGCGACGAACGAGCAGTACGTCAAGATCCGATCGAGCAGCCAGAGCATCAACGGGGCCGTATGGACCGTTTGGGACAAGAGCGGGACGAAGTATGTCTTTGGGGGTGGCAATCTCGACAGCCAGTACCGCCGCTACTACCGGCAAGACATATGCGACGACGTGCGTGACTATCGCGCCGATGTGAAGTTCATCGAGGACGTGCACGGAAATCGCATCGACTTTGAGTACTGGCAGCAGAAGTATAACTACTGTGGTCCGGGCTCGGAGTACGTGATGGCGGCATATCCGTGGAAGATCACGTATAACGACGGACAGGCACAACTAGAGTTCCATCGCGGAACCGACGAGTGCGTCGGCGCGCCGCTCATCTGTACGCGCTTCGACGTCCCTCGTGACGTCCACGATGGGGGCTGTCCGGAGGAGAGCGAGGACTATTTCGCACCACCGGTCATGGAAATCCGAAAGCTCAATCAGATCGAGGTGAAGGTTTCCGGCGCGCTCGTCCGACGATATGACTTCAGCTACGACACCACGCCGTTCGGGAATTGGGGCGGCTGTCCACCCGTGCCGGCGGCGGGTGAGCACAAGCTGACCCAATTGATTATCCGCGATCGTAATTTCGCGGCGTACCCATTCACGACGACCAAGTTCTTCTATGGCTCGGAACACTTCGCGTTTCACGAAGAGGGCACGCCTATTGAATCGATTTGGGACTACAACTGGAAGCACCTGCAGCGGATCGAGAATGGCATGGGCGGGGAGGTCCAGTTCGACTACGCGGAGGAGATCCAGGCGTACACGTTCCGGCATTGGTCGATCAGCACGGTGAGCGAACAGCGCACCATCTACGGCGCGGGCCAACCCGATGTCGTCCGCTCAATCGAGTACAACAACGGACCCTATCAATACAACTATCCTGATCCATACAAGAAACAGTCCGACCCCAACTACGTCGATGAGTTTCGTGCCGCCAAGCGGGGCTTCCAAGAGGTGACGGAGTTCGACCAAGGAGGGGAGCAAGGAAATTACGTCAAGCACCAGTATTTCGCCACGAGCAACAGCCCGAGCGGCTGGTCAGAGGAGGTGCTGACCGGACGAGAGCATACGACTACGTCGTTTGATGCGAATGACGGCCAATGGAAGAAGGTTGAGACCGAGTGGCTCATCCGGCAGGTGGACAATCCATTCGGTTCTATTACCCTCACGAACTTCGTGGCGCCGGAGTCCACGACCACGACGTTGCGCGATGGCACCGAACTCATCACGCAGAACGCGTACGACGCGTACGGCAACCTCTCCGAGCAACTGAGCCTCGGAGCGCCCGGCGCTGGCGACGACGCGAAAACGCTGACGCCGTTCCACCACAACACGGCGGCATGGATCTTCGCGCCGAAGTACACCGAGGTGGTCGACCCGGCGACGTCGGCGCAGCTGCGTCGCACTAACTTGTACTACGACGGCGCCAACTCCGCCGCGACGTTGCCCACCAAGGGACTGGTGACGGCGACGTCGGCAAAGGTCGACAGCAACGCGACGAGCAACACGTACGTCGTCTACGACGCCTACGGTAATCCAATACAGGCGTCCAATCCCACGGCAAGCCAGCCGGAAGGTGAGACGCCCGGCGGCAGTCTCGGCTGGATGCCGGCCGGCACGCCCTACAGCACCACAAGCTATGACGCGACCCATCATGTCTTTCCGGTGTCGCAGACAAACGCGCTCGGCCACGTCACGACGACGGACTATGACTTCGTGCTGGGGAAGCCGGTGGCCGTCCACGAACCCACCGGAAGGACCACGCAGATCCGATATGACCAGTTCGGACGCCCGTCGAAGGCGTGGGACAACTTCGATTCCGAGACCTATCCCACCGTACAGTTCACGTACACGTGGGGAACAATCCCGAACCGCACGCAGATCGACCGCCGCACCTTCTCAGGCACGAACTACACATTTCGTTCGCAGACATGCATGGACGGTTTCGGCAGGGAAGTGGAACGGGCGGCGAGTTACATCTCCGTTGATACGGCGTCAGTCCGGACCGACTACGACGCCCGCGGGCTGAAGTCTGTCGTCAGCGCTCGGACGCACATGGGGTCGGCCACCGTCAACTGTCCCACCACTCCGAGCCCGATGGTGTCGCGCGACCGCGACGCGTACACGTATGACCCGCTCGGCAACGTTGTCGTCACCAAGCATCTTGCAGCGAACCAGTCGACCGGCCCCCAGAGCACGGCGAACTACAACGGCCTTACCACGACCGTCACGGACGAGAAGGGGAACGCCACGACGCATGTGCGCGACCTCGACGACCGCCGGCTCGCGGTGTACGAGCCGGGCGGCATTTCGTCCTCGACCGTCCTGCGCCCGAACGGGCAGGGAGCCTACGCGGAGTGGGACCAGGGGTTCCCCCTCGGCGTCCCGCATTACCAAACCGTCGATGACGTCGCGCCGGACGACGACGGCAGCTACGTCGCGCGGCTGGAGTGGTACAAGAAGGACACCTTCACGTTCCCCGGTGCCAACCTGCCCACTGGAACGGTCATCGATTCCGTGAACCTGCGCTTCCGATGGAAGCACTGGGACGGCTACACACCGAACCCAGGCGCTCCGGTCATGTGGGCGCTCATGCGCCAATCGGGTGTGGACACGCAGGGCCCCACCTACCACAGCACGAACCAGGTCGACTGGCGCAACCATCACAGCTGGGAGATGACGACGAACCCCCGCACCGGGCAACCATGGACACTTGCCGAAGTCAATGCCGCGCGCGATTGCGGGTTCGAGGTCCATCCCACTGGCGGTGCCCGCCCCTATGTCACCGAGGTGTTCGTGGAGATCCGGTCGCATTCCACGGCGGCGCCCAACACGACGTATCAGCACGACCGGGTCGGCCAACTCACGGGCGTGACCGACGCTGCGGGCAACGTCACCTCGCTTACCTACGACCTCGGTGGGCGCAAGAAGGCGATGACCGACCCAGACATGGGCCCATGGACGTATAGCTATACCGTGGCGGGCGACCTCACGTCGCAGACCGACGCTCGCGGCGTGGTCACGAATTTGGGCTACGACGCCTTGAGGCGGCTCACTGCGAAGACCTACTCGAACGGAGACGCTCCGGTTGCGTTCCTGTACGACTCGTATCCAGACACCTCCCTCTGTCCGCAGGGTGTGACCGCCATCGGGAAGATGACCCGGATGCGCGACGGCGCCGGCGAAGCGTTGACCTGCTATGACGCGCGCGGCCGCAGCGTGAAGGATCGCAGGACGATTCTCGGCGCGTCCTACGAGACGTCGCGCGAGTACAACAGTCTTGACCAGCTCCTCCGGAGCATTTACCCGGACGGCGAGGACGTGCGCTATAACCGCTACCTCGACGGCGGTCAGCTGTGGCAGCTGAAGTCGGAAACGTACGGTGACGTCTTTGGCACGTCGATGCTGTACAAGCCGTTCGGCGCGATGAGCCAGCTCACGCTCGGCACCGGCCAGACCAAGACCTACACCTACGATGCACGCCAGCGCCTGACAGGTGTCCAGGCGGGCAGTGCACAGAACGTCACGTTGACGTACGACGACGCAAGCAACGTGCAGTCAATCAACGACGGCGGCGAAGTCCAGACCTTCAGCTACGACCAGCTCAACCGTCTCACCGGCATGTCGATCAACAGCGTGCCCAGCGCAACCTACGCCTACGATTCGTTGGGGAACCTGCTCACCAAGCAGGAGGGGAGCTCAAGCCTGGCATTGACCTACCCTGGCATAGGCGCACCGCGTCCGCACGCCGCAATTTGGACGTCAGGCACGCAAGGGCTCTCGCTCACCTACGACGCGAACGGCAACCTCGCAAGCCAGGGCACATCGACGTATGCGTACGACGCCGAGAACCGGCTGCGCTCGCGCGACACGACGGGTGACGGAGCGTCGCTCCATACATATGACGGAACCGGAAGTCTCCTGCGACGAACGCAGGCCGGCGCGCAACAGGCGGCGACCCTGCGGCCATCAGGACAGGGCTTCTTCGGGCAGTGGAGCGCAACACCGAACGTCGCTCATTACTTGAACATCGACGAAGTGGCGGCGGACGACGACGCGACGCAGATCTCGCGTTCCGGCGCGTACGACAGTCACACCTATCCGTCAGCTGGAGTGCCGGCGAACGCCGTCGTGGAGCAAGTCCTCCTGCGACTCCGGTGGAAGGCCGTGAACGGAACTGTCGGCGCCGTCGTGCCGTTCTTCCGGCAGAACGGGGCCAACGGCTCATCTCAATGGTTCGTGAGTCTCGATGCCAACTGGAAGGACGACGTGCTCTCGCTTCAGCACAACCCAGTAACCGGCAAGGCTTGGACGGCCGCGGACGTGAACGCGAGCATGGAGTTTGGCTTTGTCGGACAGTTCGCGGGGTACAGTCCGCGGGTGACCCAGGCGTACGTCGAGGTGAAGTATCGCGTCCCAGCATCCAGCACGGACTACGTCGGCGGCATCTACGAGAAGCAGAGCGACGGCACGGAGACGAAGTATTACGACGCAGGCGGCGCGACGGCGATGCGCGTGGAGACGACCGCTGGCGGCACGCCGGAGACCGGCGCCAACTGCCAGAACACGACCGATGATGACGGCGACACCATCGTCAACGACGGCTGTCCTGTGTATCTGCTCGCAGATCATCTGGGCGGCACGACGAAGGTGGTCAACTCATCTGGCGCAGTTGTTTCAGAACTCAAGTACTGGCCGTATGGCGCTGTCCGGGACGGCGCAATCTCTCAGACGGACAAGCTCTACACCGGCCAGCAGCAGGAGCCGGGCGACGCAGCGCTCGGGCTCTACAACTACAAAGCGCGGTTCTACAGCACGACGCTAGGGCGGTTCGTGAGCGCCGATTCATTGGTTAACAGGATTCATGATCCTCAAAGCATGAACCGTTACAGCTACGTGAGAAACCTCCCTACCTCCCTCATTGATCCGACAGGACATTGCTTTCTCTCGATCAGCGGTGACCTACTCGACTGCTCTGCTGATGCTGCCGAATCGTGGTTTGATTGCGCAATGGGCGGCTGCGGAGGGGACCCGATGCTAGAGGCCTTCGCAAAGCAAGGCATTTCCCAATGGCTCTATTGGAGCAATGTGTCTCTACTCATGGAGAGTGGAACCGTCAGTCTGCACATACTGCAATCGTTTGTGACCTATGCTGGCGTGGATCCGGATCGCTGGAATCAAATGCCCAACTTCGGGTGGCGCTACCTCGCAGTTACCGTTCATGTTCCTGAAGCCTACTTTAAAGCGTCTCTTTTTGCGCTCATGTATGGCGACACATCCCGAATAGCACAGCTCGACCTTGGCGGTATTGCAGGAGGATACGCCTGGTGGGACCGGAATGATCTTGCCTGGGGTATTAATAGTTCTGCTATCCGGGGTATGTTTACTGTGACCTGCCCCCGATCTTTGGTCCACTCATTGTGAGAGTCCGACCGGGTCCTT